>JABMQW010000005.1 GCA_013203115.1 Fidelibacterota bacterium | reverse complement strand
TAGTGTCGAGTCAACACTGTATTAGCGCAACCAAGTCTAGTTCTTTTCGCCGCAAACTTCGTTGAATATTTCAATCCGCCAGCTGGCGGACTGAAAATATTCGCTTTGTTATCGACAAAATTTCCGGCGACTTTTTGCACACTACACACTTGACACAACACTAGGTGGGATTGACGATTCAAGAAATCCACACTTGGCCTGTTGAATCTAACCCTGGGAGTTCTAAATGAATAATACGGATAAAACTACTGATTTCGGATCCGGACGCGGTTTAGGCCGTGGAGGTGGCCGCGGCCGGAACAAAGGCGGTGCGTTTGGCGTGGGCGGCTTCTGCATCTGCGCTAAATGCGGTGAAAAAGTCCCTCACCAGCAAGGTATTAAATGTACTACGGTGAAATGTCCGCGCTGCGGCCATACCATGGTGCGGGATGAACTGCTGAAGAAATAAGTATCGTTAGACCACTACTTTTCTGTGTTAAAGATGGGATATCTGTACCTTGACCTGGCAGTTCACGCATTAAAATGAAAATCAAAATACTCTTTAATAACAAGACCATAAGCAAACAATTCATCGGCGGGTGGGGATTCTCCTGCCTGGTTGACGGCAGGTTTTCGTTTGATACCGGGGAAAGCGCTGAATATCTGTCTAAAAACATGCAAACGATGGGGATTGATACATCTCTGATTGAAGCTATTGTCTTATCACACGATCACTGGGACCATACCGGCGGATTAGTGGCTATTTTAGGTAAAAAAAGTGGAGTAAAAGTATATGGTTGTCCCGGTTTCAGTCAGGAGTTAAAACATAAAATCAAATTACTGAATGGGAATTTGGTTGAGACAGATAAGTTGTATGAAATAAATCAAAATATATTCATTACTGGGACAATCCCCGGTGTTTATAAAGGAACACCAATTGATGAACAAGCCCTGATCGTCCGCACCGTAAATGGAATTACAATCATAACCGGATGCGCCCATCCCGGAATTCTAAATATGGTTGAAATAGTCAAGGACTGGTTTACAGATGATAGAATTTATGCCGTTCTAGGCGGTTTTCATTTGCATGCTACAAGCTACGACGAAATTGTGCAAATCGCTCGCAGGTTCAAAGAATTGAAGGTTGCCAAAGCTGGACCGGCCCACTGCAGCGGCGATCCGGCAATCGACATTTTTCAAGAATTGTATGGGAACAACTTTCTCAATGTACTTGGCGGGATAACACTGGAAGTGTAAGCTTCAATGACGAACCAATTAATCACCTTTGGACCGGTTCCTTCCCGAAGATTGGGACGCAGTCTCGGAATCAATAATATTCCCGCCAAGCTATGTACCTACTCCTGTATTTACTGTCAACTAGGAACTACTAAAGCAACGATTGACCGGCGGGGGACCTTCTATAATACGAAGGAAATAATTAGTCAGGTAATGAATCATATTGATAATGCTATCAAGCATGACGAATCAATCGATTATCTGACCTTTGTCGCCGATGGTGAGCCAACCCTTGACCTGGGACTGGAACAAACGATTGAAGCGCTAAAAGAAACGGGATTCCCGATTGCTGTCATCACGAACGGCTCATTATTGTGGGACCGGAAAGTCAGCAGTGCCGTGGCCAAAGCCGATTGGGTTTCAATCAAAATCGATGCCGTTTCCCCTGAAATCTGGCAGAAAATAAATAATCCACATCACAGCCTTAAACTAGATTTGATCCTGTTAGAGATAATGAATTTTTCCCGGATTTTCAGCGGTGTGCTCACCAGTGAAACTATGCTGATCAAGGATGTTAATGATTCCCCGGCCGAACTTCGAAAAATCGCCGATTTTGTTTCCGGACTTAATACTACCCAAAGTTACCTGTCAATTCCAACCCGTCCCCCAGCAAAAAAATGGGCAGTATCGGCTAGTGAATTAACACTAAACCAGGCCTATCAAATCTTTCAAAACCGGCAGATTAATACGGAGTATCTGATTGGCTATGAGGGCAATGCTTTTGGGTCAACCGGGGATCTTGAATCAGATATATTAAATATCACTGCGGTTCATCCGATGCGGGAAGAGGCTGTACAGGTTTTGTTGAAAAAGCAGGCCAGTAGCTGGAAGGTTGTTGCCGATTTAATTAAACAGGGGAAATTAACTGAGATCAATTATGG
>JABMQW010000075.1 GCA_013203115.1 Fidelibacterota bacterium | reverse complement strand
ACTTCGGGCGGCAGGCCAACCTACGCCTAGTGAATCAGGACTTCGGTCGGCAGGCCAACCTACGCCTAGTGAATCAGGACTTCGGTCGGCAGGCCAACCTTCGCCTATTTAAGCTGGACTTCGGTCGGCAGATGCAACCAGCTGTGAAAAGGGAATGAGACTAAACTGCTTTATGTAACATATTTTTCAAAAGGAGGGCTTTAAGAATGTGGTATGTTTATTGCCTGGAAAACAAAGACAAGAATTATTTGTATGTGGGTTCTACTAAGGATCTCAAACGGAGGATCATTGAACATAATAATGGTTTGAGTAAAGCGACTAAACCGCATCTACCTTTGAATTTGACAGCATATATTGCGGTCCCTTCAGAAAAACATGCACGAAATTTGGAGAAATATTTCAAAACTGGTTCAGGGAAAACTGTGTTGAAGAAACGAATTTTACAAAACGAAGTCCCGTTTAGCGGGACGTAGTTTTGCCTCTCGCCTCCGCCAGCCTGCGTCCCGCATAGCGGGAACTTCGGCTGGCAGGCCCTGCGCCGATTAAAGCTGGACTTCGGCTGGCAGGCCAACCTGCGCCGGTTAAAGCTGGACTTTGGTTGGCAGGCCAACCTGCGCCGATTAAAGCTGGACTTTGGTTGACAGGTCAACCTGCCGTGAAAATGAAATGAGACTAAACTGCTTTATGTAACATATTTTTTCAAAAGGAGGGCTATAAGAATGTGGTATGTGTATTGCCTAGAAAACAAAGACAAGAATTATTTGTATGTTGGTTCTACTAAGAATCTCAAACGGAGGATCATGGAACATAATCATGGTTTGAGTAAATCGACTAAACCGCATCTACCTTTGCCAGTTGATTTAAGCCGGAGAAGACAGGTAATTGAGCTTTCTCTTCAATTTCCATTAGCAAAATTAAATTGGCACTTAATTTGTACATATTTTCAATCAATAATTGTAAGTTAGGCGTATGGATGGATTAAAAAATATCAAATTCTTTCTCGTCGATGACGATCCTGGTGTGGTCGAAATCATCTCTGGGTATTTGAAACAGGAAAATGCTGTTGTAGATGGAACTACTTTGAGTATTGAGGCTTTTGAAAAGATTGTTGCTCAAAAACCTGATTGCGTAATCCTGGATATAATGATGCCGGAATTGGATGGCTTGGAATTATGCAAACAACTGCGTCGGGAACCGATTCTTAAAGATCTCAAAATTGTTTTTTTATCAGGGAAATCCTATGAATTCGATCGTAGCCGTGCTTTTTCCTTCGGGGCCGATGGTTATTTTTTAAAACCGATTACGGATTCTGCCAAATTTATTGATGATCTCCAGCATATAATTGATGATACACCTGAACTCCGTTTCTGGGGTGTACGAGGTACTTTACCGGTATCAGGGGAAGATGTGCTGAAATATGGTGGTAATACTAATTGCGTTTCAATCAATTTCCCGCGCAATAATTTATTCATTTTTGATGCTGGTACCGGAATAAAACTATTGTCTAATCATTTGATGAAAACCTACCAATCGTCAATTTCCGCCAAGATTTTTATTTCCCATCCCCATTGGGATCATATCAACGCCCTGCCGTTCTTTACACCACTTTATATTCCTGGTAATGAATTCGAGATTTGTGGTCCTTCCCATGGCGATATTACAATGCGGGAACTAATCTCATCCCAGATGGATGGTGTCTACTTCCCGATCCGAATTAAGGAATTTGCAGCACGGGTGTATTTTCGTAATCTAAAGGAACAGGAATTCGAGATCGATCAAATCAAAATCAAGACAATGCTCTTATCACATCCCGGTTATTGCCTGGGCTACCGGTTGGAATATAAGGATAAGATCATTTGCTATGTGACTGACAATGAATTGTTCCCGGAGACAAGTCCTTATTATAATTTGGATTATTTTGAAAAATTGTCCCAGTTTGTCAATTCGGCCGATTATTTAATCACCGACAGTACATACACTGATGAAGAATACAAGAGCAAAATCAATTGGGGGCATTCCCCCGTGAGTCAGGTAATTAAGCTGGCCGACCACGCGAAAGTTAAAAAATTGTTCTTATACCATCACGATCCTGACCAGACTGATCAAGATATCGACGATAAACACACTATCGCCAGAGATTTGCTGAAAGAGCTGGATTCCAGGACAATCTGCATTGCCCCAAAAGAGCGGCAGCATTTTGTATTATAGCGTGACTGATGGTGCAATAAAACTGGTGTATTTTAGCCTGGTTGCTCCATATTCGACCCAAAATCGACCGGCTGGATTAAACGATTTTTATTTTAGAGACCGAGTTGATCAGAAACAGCAGTAGAGAGCAAGGTACAAGGAAATTCAAGTTTGCAGGATTATGCAATATTAGAACGGGAAAATGCTCTTCAGCTTCTGGATTCATCAGTGGCTATCAAGCCTGTTACTGGTGATTTTAATTGGATGTTTAAATATTCCGGTCGTTATAATCTATTGTTGAATGAGTGCTGACGGATGAGCCGTGAAGGCCATGATGTTAAGTTGCATAAATCTAAAGTTATCACAACTTCCTGTTCTACTTTATCTTCCTTCACTTTTTCCGGAATATGTACCGGGAAGGTCGGGGTGAATGTCGTACCTTCACCAACCTCGCTCTGATCCGGGATGGTTACATCTCTGCCACCGATCCGGAGACTACAGTCCAGATGAAGGTTGATAAGAAGTAGAGGTCGCCGAAACTAATCATTGGCCCCAGATTATACAAGACGCTATCATTGCCGAGATTTTGGAATTTATTAACACTTATCCAGGTTTAAGGGAATGTCAATTTGAATTGGATTTAGGTACCAATGATACATACTATCAGGTGGACATACATTTTATACAGGTAATGATAGTAGCTATTACCCGCCAAGCGACATTCAGTTTCTGGAATCCGCGCGTCATGATCAGTTGTGAAATAGAGCCCCAATCGAAAGCAACTATCTTGAGCGTTGAGGCTCAGGGTGAAGCCAGCTCTGAAGCCGGGCGGGAAAACAGTCACCAGGAAACCGGTACTGACTTCATCTTTGATAATATTCCCCTGCGTTCGCTGCAAAGGATTGCCTCCGAACTGCATCCCACTCTTAAATTACAATTATCTGAACCATCCCACTGGGCTTTTTCCTGCCGGCTTGAAAAAGCAGATCATGAAGCAACTGGTTGATATCAACCAGTCCATATAAACCAAGTTGGTTGATATGAGCCATTGCCGGTAGTGAAATTTCCAATGCCTAAATTTATTAGTTATTTTTAATACCCCGTCCGCATGCGGCGGGGATACAAACAGTAATAAGTT
>JABMQW010000074.1 GCA_013203115.1 Fidelibacterota bacterium | reverse complement strand
GCATTAATCCAAGCGGTTAAGCGGTACAACGCTAGTGTTGTGTCAAGTGTGTTGTGTGCAAAAAGTCGCTGGAATTTTTGTCGATAACAAGGCGAATATTTTCAGTCCGCCAGCTGGCGGATTGAAATGTTCAACGAAGTTTGCGGCGAAAAGAACTAGACTTAGTTACGCTAATTCAGGGTTGACTCGACACTATGTATTATACTTCGTTCCGAAATTGGGAAATTCTACTGTTTAAAATTCCCGATTATGTGGATTGGATTGATAAATTCGTCTTGGCAGAATGAATGAAAAAACCATACAACAGGCTTATTGCCCGATATCCCTAACCCGATGAGGATCATACTTATCATTCGCTATTGTACGGCTCTGCTGCTAACCTCCTGTTTTCTTTGGGGGCAATTCACCTACACTGAATTGCTATATCTCCCCTGGGGTATTTCACCGCAAGCGGCCGGATTGCGGGATTTACCGGAAGGTAGACTAGGTCCGGCTGCTTTCAGGGTCGTAACCGATTCGATCTTTCTCTTGGATGCCCCCAATCAGCGCTTGAAATTATTTAAGTCAGGAAATTTCTTGAACCAGCAGGTATTGCCCGATCAATCCAGTAATGATTTCCTGTGGGACGGGACTAATCGGTTTACCCTGCTACATAATAATTTGATCCAGGAATTCAGTGGCCAAGACCTTCTGAACGCCTACCGGCCGGTTGATCCGAATTTCCCGTTAACCGGTATATTTCGTAATCCGGACGGCAAGATCAGCGTGATTATCAATGAAACAAAAACAAGTGGCTTGAACAGCAATGGGCGGTCCCAATTCGGAACGGTGGATTCCTATAACCAGGCTGACCTGCTGGCAGTACAAATAATCAAAGAAAATTTTCGCTCCTTCCGGGTGGAATTCTCCGAAAAGGAAGCTTTCCGTATCATCTCCGACTCACTTGATTTCGGATCCGCCCGGCATTTGGGACAAACACCATCCGGGCATCATTACATCTACCTGGAGTACATCACGAATCACGTTCCCTTGCGAGTCGACCGGGAGGTTCGCTTATATTCCCGGGAAGGCCAACTATTAGCCCATATTCTGGTACCCTCCCATTCTCATGCTCGTGTTTTCCGCGAATTCGATGTCGATAATCTGGGTAATCTTTACCACCTGCTGACCGCTTCTGATGGAATCCATATTTTCGGGTGGATGTTGAATCCGGCTGGTCTGCCAGTAGTCCAACCCTATCGCTATCCTGCACGATTTCGAAGCTTTTATCACTATAATTTACTCCCTGCTCTATTCGATGATCGGTACGGACGAAATAAAAGTCCACCGTTGTTGCCGAAAAAACCAGCCTCGGTATCCAGGAGCGAAGCCCTGGCAATCGGTGACACCTACGTTCAGCATACCTGGACAGCTACATCCAGCAATATAACCGGAGGCTGGATAACCGACCCGAACGGTGTAGCCATTGAAACACCTTCCTGGGTGCAGGTGGGAGTAAACCAGAAAGTACCTTACAAATGGGGCGGTTTCAATACGATTTCAGGATTTGACAGCGGAATTGCCAACGGGAAATATGCCGGTGACCGGGCCACGACCGGAGTAAGCAGCTATTGCGTCGGGGTCGATTGTTCCGGTTTTGTATCCCGCTGCTGGAAACTGGCTAGCCATTATTCCACCAGAATGATGGATGACTATATTACCATCGCTTATGACAACTGGAGTCAGATTAAACCAGCCGACGCAGCCCACAAAGTCGGTCATGTGCGCTTAGCGGTAAATAATAATACTAACGGCACTATTTTGACAGTCGAAGCAGCCGGAGCAGACTGGCGGGTTAGTTACCGTGTTTTCGATTATGATGACTTAACTAATTATACACCACGTTATTACCGGGACATCTTTGATGAACCAGTAACGGTCCAGCCCGAATTGGTTACGGTCAGTTTCACAGATTCGGTAAACGTGACCTGGACTGTTACAGATACTTCTAATGTACAGGGAATCGATTTGGATTTCAACCTAATCGGTGCCTGGTATGATTATCAGCCAGATCAACTGATTGCACCGGATCAAACCGGAATTTCCCTGAATTTCAGTTCGGTATCACCGATCTTTTTTAAAACCAGAACCATATCCACCGATGATATCGGGAGCAATTTTTCTGACAGTTATGGTTGTTATGATGCCGGAACTGTTGCAAAAATACTAATCGTGGATGGGTTTGACCGCATATCGGGCAGCTATTCCAAGTCCAGCCACGAATTTGCAATGATGATTGGAAAGAGCCTGTCGAGTAGCAGCCTGTCATTCGAATCGGTCGCTAATGAAGCGGTCATAGCCGGTTCGGTTGATCTAATGGATTATGTAGCGATCATCTGGCTGCTGGGCGATGAAAGCACTTCCGATCAAACATTCAGTTCAACCGAGCAGAGTATTGTAAAAAATTATTTAAAGCTGGGAGGCAAATTATTTGTCAGCGGATCGGAAATTGGCTGGGACCTGGATCACGAAGGCTCCACAAATGATCGAACTTTCATCAAAGATTACCTGAAAGTGCTGCTGGATGAAGATGCTTCCGGCAGCTATACCGTAATCGGTGCCGCAAATACTGTTTTTGACTCCCTCACCCTTCATTATGATGATGGCAGCCAGGGAATTTATAAGGAGGATTATCCTGATTCCTTCCTGCCCCAACCGGGAGCCGAGATCCTCCTAAGCTACGGTAATGGTCAGACAGCGGCCTGCGGATTCAAAGGCGTTTTCCCAAACGGAATTCAAACCGGCGCTGCGGTCGTAATGGGCTTCCCGGTTGAAACGATTTATGATCCGGATGAGCAGGCAATATTATTGAATAAAATACTGGAATATTTCGAAATATTACCGGATACCGAATCACCGATCCCCTTTGAATTCGTCCTCCATGGTAACTATCCTAATCCATTTAATATACGGACCAATTTTGCCTTTACGACATCCCATGAAATGAAGGTAAAGGTGAAGGTATTCAATCTGCTGGGACAACAGGTCGCAACGATAGCGGAACAATTATATTCCGCCGACACACATTCCATTCCCTATAATGCCAACGGGCTGGCCAGCGGTCTCTACCTCTATTCCCTGGAAGCCGAAGCACAGCGCCACAGTGGTAAATTTGTCTTGATTAAATAACTAAAACCGATTGAAGTCGTACTAATGGCAACTAAAATCAAACAACCAACAATAATTAAAGCGGCCGGAAATAAACCCAAGCTGATTGAAGAATTTATTGGCCGGGTCAATTCCAACACCTCCAGTATCAGCCTGGCCCGCATGACCAGTCCTGAAGGCTGGGAAGAACCGGGCCAACGACCGGAATTTGATGAATTCACCGTTGTCCTGCGCGGGATGCTGCGTGTCCGGACTGAAACCCAGGATTTTGAAATTTCGTCCGAAGAAGCGATTATGGTCAATAAGGGTGAATGGGTTCAATACAGCACACCAGGAGAAGAAGGCGCCGAATACATCGCCGTCTGTCTGCCAGCCTTCAGGCCGGAAACCGTCCATCGTGATGAAGATTAATTCCGGCTAAAAGACTCCTACCAAATTGGCATGATCAGTTTCGCAGGTCGTTCCGCGCAAATAAGTCAATTCATAGATGCTTCTTTAAATTGTAATCCAATTATAATTTATTTAGTTTTGCTTTAATAATTATCAATGATTAATCGGATGTGGTAATTATTTAATAAAGAGGAGTTCGGATATGTCAAATAAAAAGGTTGGTTGTGCTCGTCCCATCGGAGCGGTAGTTGGTGAAGCACCCACCCAGGAAAATCAAGAAGAAGAGAATGTAAAGGAGTCAACTATGTCAATCGCAAAAGTTGGGGCTAAAGCACCCGATTTCGAAGCACCAGCATATTACCGGGGAGAGTTTACATCAGTTAAACTTTCGGATTACTTCGGGAAATGGATTTTACTATGTTTCTATCCCGGTGATTTCACCTTTGTCTGAGCGACCGAAGTGTCAGCGGTCGCTGCCAATTATGATACTCTCCAGGGACTTGGTGTTGAAGTAATTTCTGTCAGTGTTGATAGTCAATTCGTACATAAAGTATGGAACGACCAGGAACTTGCAAAAATGGTGGGTAAGGATATACCTTTCCACATGGCTTCGGATGGACCGGGAAATGTTGGTAAAATCTATGGTGTTTATGATGAAGTTGCCGGTGTCGAATTACGAGGCCGGTTTCTGATCGATCCGGATGGTGTCATCCAGGCTATGGAAGTAATGACTCCTCCTGTTGGTCGCCAGTTAAGCGAAACTATTCGCCAGATCAAAGCATTCCAGCACGTACGCGCCACCAAAGGTGCGGAAGTATGTCCGGCCGGTTGGACCCCCGGCAAAAAAGTATTAAAACCGGGTCCGGCATTAGTGGGCAATGTCTGGAAAGAATGGAACCCGAATAAAGATCACTAAAAGTCAAATAATTACCACATCCAAACTTAATAAGCATCAGTGTATACTGGGATCGGTTGCGATTCAACGCTAGGGTGCTGTCACAATCGATTCGATTGGTGCTAGTGTTCAGAACCGGGCTCTGTGGGAGTTGATTATAACCGATACGCTTCAGGCCGGAGTTTATATCTATCGACTAGTCGCGAACGACCAGGTAATGACCAGAAATATGACAACCTTGAAATAGTATCATTTGATACTAACTAAAAAATAGAACGCGTAAGATATACCTGACAATTATTAACAAGTAATCTGATCAAACTGAGGTAAGGATTATTTACTTGTCATTAGCTAACGGTTGTAATTTTACTTGATGAAAATCATTCAAATCGATCCTGCCCAATATGCCAACATCGTTTTTTTTACAGGTGCTGGTATGTCAGCGGAATGCGGCGTTCCAACTTATCGCGGTTCCGGTGGCATTTGGGATAAGTATAACTGGGAAGAAGTTGCTTGTCAGAACGCTTTTGATTCCAATCCGCAAAAAGTACTGGATTTTCATGAATTACGTCAGAGCTTGCTTTTTAATTGTTATCCCCATGCTGGTCACCGGGTTTTAGCGGCACTGGAACAAAAGCACTCCGGTATTACAATTGTTACCCAGAATATTGATGGTATGCATCAACGGGCCGGATCAGTAAACGTTATTGAGTTGCACGGCAGTCTCTGGCGCTTGAGATGTCAACTGGATGGTAGAATCGTGTCGGATACCAACGCTAAGTTCAAGAAAAGAAAATGTGAATGCGGAGCCTGGCTGAGACCGGACATCATCTGGTTTGGTGACCCGTTAGATTCGGGAATTATGAATCGAGCGCATACCATTATTGAAAAAGCAGATTTATTTATAAGCATTGGTACTTCAGGAATGGTATGGCCCGCGGCCGGATTTCCAAAAATTGCAGCAGATAAGGGAGCCAAAATCATTGAAATCAATCCTGATGCAATAGATCGCTCTAAGTATCAACACACTGTTTATCCTGATAAAGCAGGAACGCTAATACCCAAATTATTTCCCAACTTTAATACAAATTAAAACAATGGTTAAGAAAATTAGGCTTGGCGGCGAAATAGTCTATTCGACCGATCCGGATTTCCAACCTGATATATCCCAGGAAGCGGATATGAGCTCATTTCCACCGACAGACCAATATTTGTCTGTCCGCATTGATAAAAAACATCGCCGGGGGAAAACGGTAACGCTGGTGAAAGGATTTGTTGGTAATGAATCGGAACTGAAAGAATTAGGGAAAGTGCTAAAAAAATCCTGCGGAGTAGGTGGATCGGTGAAAAATGGTGAAATCATCATTCAAGGCAGTTTTGTAGATAAAATAGTAAAGCTATTAGTTGAGACAGGTTATCATGTAAAATAGCTGCAGGCGGTAACTCGGGGATAAAATTCAGCCGAAATTTGTTATTGATATTCAGGTGCACGCTAAGATACTTTTAACGATTAAAATAATTGCTTGATAGCAGGGTATGAATGATTAAAAAGGAGTTCTTTCATGAAAGGTAGTTGGAGAGAGATATTATTTGAAAAACGATATCCGCTATGGATTTTACTCCTAATCACTACAATCTATGCTGTAATATTCATGATCGTGATTTATCCATTAAACTGACTCTTAATAAATCTATTTGAAGTTGTCATACACTTGGAACTTATTGGCTGAAAAAGAATAGACAGTACTTATGAAAAAATATATATTATTAATTGTTGTACTTTTCGGTTACTGCGGTTGTGGCAGTTTCTCCACCGGCTCAAAAGGGGAGGTTACTTTTATTGTTACGGCCAATGTGCACGGGCAGCTCGATCCCTGTGGCTGAAAGAACCGCATTGGCGGTCTGTCAAGAAAATATACCTATCTTTCTCAATTGCTTGAACAAGGCAAAAACCTGGTTATTCTGGATGCCGGTGATGCTTTTTTCAGCCCACGGGCAATAAAAACATCCCGATCTAAAAGTAATTTATTGAAGGCTGAAACTATCGCCCATGGTTATGAAAGTATCGGATGTGATGCATTCAATGTTGGTACCCACGATCTGGCGCTTGGCTTTGAATTTATTGATTCTTTACAAGCATCAACAAACCTACCTTTTATATCTGCCAATATTGTCGTAAAAGAATCCGGTGACTTGGCATTTAAACCATATATAATTATCAAAAAAGGCGAATTAAAAATTGGTGTAATCGGATTAACGGATAAGGTTCCGGCGAAAGCCACAGAGCTAACAATCCTGGACTATAAAAAAACCGGCGTGGAATATATTACTAATCTGCGACCACAAGTCGATATTTTAGTAATGTTAGTAAATGCCAATCGGCAAGATTATGAAAAATTGAAGGTTGAATTCAGTGCTGCCGATTATATTTTTGTCAGCCGCTACACCGGCCGAACCTATCCATCATCACCTCAATTGGAAGAAGGACCCTTACTTTATTCTGTTGGTGTTCAGGGTAAATGGGTGGCTGAAATTGATTTATCGATCGTCAATCCTCGTATGCCAATTATCGATATTTCACAAAGTCAGGAGAATGTTAAAACCGTTGAAAAACGATTCAAATCCTTAAAACAGCGTAATCCTGATAAAAAGCTGGAAGATATTTACGCCGATAAACCTAATGTGTTAAAGATTATAAAAGATTACCGGGTCAAGCAGGAAAAAGCTGAAAAAATATTAGTGGGCGCCGTGAACCGGAGCGAATATAGATTAATCGCCTTGGATAAAAAAATATCTGATAATCCTGAGCTTGTTAAATTGGTGAAAGAAACTTTATCTGAATGTAAAATATTAGATAGAATTACCAGTCAAACCCTCAAGAAAGTCAGAAATAAACCTTCATAAAACAGATGACTTACGACAAAGTTATTAAGCAAATACTTTTTTTAATAGTGTCTGCGATAATTATTGGTGTTGGCATTAATTTTATCCGATCCAATTCAATTCCGCTGATTGCCAAAGAATTGCCGATAGTATATCAACTGCCTATTAATAGTGGTGAGTCAGTATTAATCGGTATTACGACTGAACGGGCTCGATTATTACATGAAAATGGAATTGTTTTTGTGGATGCGCGTGAACCTGAATATTACCATGAAGGTCATATTGCCGGAGCTTGGAATATCAGTTCCCCTTTGGAACTGGCCTTTAAATTGGATTCGCTGCAGGGAAAAACCGGTCCGATAGTTACCTATTGCGGTGAAACTAATTGTGGCTCAAGCGAAGATATGGCTTATACATTGCAGGAAATGGGATTCACGAAATTATATATTTATATGGGCGGATGGCTGGATTGGGTTAAAGCCGGGTTACCTGTAGAATGAAAAATACCACCGCCTTTAATAATACAGTAGTAATCCTGGCCAGAATTATCCTGGGCTGTATTCTCATCTATGCCAGTTTCGATAAAATTGCCGAACCACTCCAATTTGCCCGCGATATACGGAATTACAGCCTACCAACCATGGGTTTGGAGAATCTAATGGCGATGATATTGCCGTGGCTGGAATTATTAACCGGATTAGCCTTGATTTTTGGATTTATGGTTGATGGCGCGGCCTGGATAATTTCTCTGATGATGGTGATGTTTATTATCGCTATCAGTCAGGCTATCATCAGAGGGATTGACATCGAGTGCGGTTGTGGGTTGAAGGCTGGGGAAATGGTTGGTATTCCAAAAATTATAGAGGATTTTTTCTATTTACTACTATCAATTCTGATCATTATCAGGAAACAGCGGAGATTGGAAATATTCCCCAAATCCCTTTGATCGAGCTTTAAATAATTATTATATTTCAGCCGCTTTTTATATATAGAGAAATTGCGAGAGTAGCTCAGTTGGTAGAGCGCAACCTTGCCAAGGTTGATGTCGCGGGTCCGAGTCCCGTCTCTCGCTCAAAGCTCCTTTAATGGGGCTGTTTATAATGTTTCATACTTACATTTTATATTCAATGAGGCTTGATAGATATTATGTCGGCCATACTGGCGATTTAGCAACCCGAATAAAAAGGCATAATCAAGGATTGACCCGCTTGACAAAAGGTGGAATTCCCTGGCAGTTGGTGTACAAGGAAAGCTATTTATCAAGATCTGAGGCCATGCACAGGGAGTATGTAATCAAAAAATCCGCGCAATTTTTTAACTGTGTCGTATAATAGAAAGATTAATAAGCTCTGACTGTGGAAATTGTAATGCGGAGAGAGCCCCGATACGGTCATACTTCCCTATTGGGCAGGCGTAGCGAACGCAGCATTACAATTTTCTG
>JABMQW010000073.1 GCA_013203115.1 Fidelibacterota bacterium | reverse complement strand
TTCCATTCTAGGCCTCCGTTTCTTTCAACCGGAAAAAAGTAATCAACCATAAAAATGGAGCGAATAGCCAATAAAAAATGAGTTTCATCAGCCTGGCAAATCCCATAAAGAAATTTTCCAATTGATCTTCCAAAGCGGATGATGGCAAAATAATATCTTCCGGCGAGAAACTCCAACCTTGGATGTAATTCCAGAAGACTACTTTTACCAGTAAAACAATAAAGATACTTAGGGCCAGTTGTAACAGGAAAAGAAATAAATTGGTCTTGATAAACGCCTGTTTCTTGTAGTATACGGCCCCCATTAGAAAAATCGATTGGGTTATAATATATATGCCAATGCAGATCCACACAACACTATCAAATGGATTAAACAGCGGGTAACCGTAACCAAACAATAATGCATTCAATACTGACATCAGTACCGAAAACAGGAAATATAATATCAGAGTACCGGTCACATATCCGATTGTGGTCAGAACCAGTTTGCTAAGGAACTTATCCAAATTGGAAGCTGGTAAAGTGAGATAAACGTAGCTCCGCTGAGAATGATGCAAATCACTGAACGATTGACTGGTAACGATAAATCCGCCGATAAACAGCATAAGTAGATAAAATGCCGATGGGACAACCGCTTCGCCGTTGGTCAGCATCGCAACCATATTTATGAACAACAAGATACCGATAGCTGCTCCGGCGGAAATCAGGATCGTACGGTAATTGGTCAGCAAATCATTTTTAATCAGAAGCCAGAAACGCTTGATGTCAAAACGGGAATCAACCTGCATGCTGCACCTCCTTATGAAAAATTTTATCAATCTCCGCACGCTTATTAATTACCGCATTGAACAGAATCTCAAGATCAATTTTAGTGTCGATCCCGTTAGTATTTTGATTCATAACCGCATAGCCCCCCAATACTTTTTCATAATAAAGGACAGTATCGGGTTTCGGCTCATCCTGTTGCAGTGTAACTGACAGATAATCGGTAACTTCAGCCAGGCTGGCATTAAAGATAATCTCGCCTTCATCCAGAATGATTATCGGATCGATCAGGTTTTCCATATCCCGCACTTGGTGTGTGGAAATAATAAAAGTGCGCTCATCATTCATCGAGCCGGCCAGTATTTTTCTAAATTGGCTTTTGGTTGGAATATCCAAACCGTTAGTCGGTTCATCCAGGATGAGTAACCGGCTATTGGTAGCCAATCCAAAAGCTATCAGGAATTTTTTCTTCTGGCCATATGATAAACCGGATAAATGAGCCTGGGCCGGTAATTGAAAATCATGGCGATAAGTATTAAATAATGCACTATCGAATCGGGGATAGAATGGAGCATATAACTTTATGTATTCCGCGATTTTAACTGGTGGTAAATAAAATTCCTCAGGGATAAAGAACAGCTCCCTTAATAATAAAGGTGAACGTTCTCCAGGCTTGAATCCCAATACTTTGCATTCACCGGATATTGGAAAAAGCAGGCCAGCAATTAATTTTAAAAACGTTGTTTTACCAGCTCCGTTTTTACCTAACAGCCCATAAACGTTGCCCGGTGCTAATTCCAAACTAAGTTTTTCAAACAAGTTTTGTCCTTTGGAGTATTCAAAGAACATTTGGTTGATTTGAATCATTTGTACCTCAATATTAGTGTACTATTACATTAGTGCACTAAGATAATACAGCTAAATTAAATTCCTTGTCAAGTTTATTTTTATTTAAACACGCATTGGTACTACTTCATATGGCTGTCTAGCTCTAATTTCAAACCAATGCAACAAATGGAATCAAAATGATAAGACGTATGATCCTTCTATTATTTATTGTACTGATTGGACCGATAACGGCATCAGATCAGCAAAGGGCTGAATTGGGTTCTTTTAAGTTGGAGAGCGGTGCTATAATCCAAGATTGCCGTATCGGTTATCGTACTTTTGGTACATTAAACGGAAATAAATCAAACGCTGTTCTCTTTCCCACCTGGTTTGGCGGAATCAGTGAGCATCTGGGCAATCTGGTCGGGCCGGATAAACTGGTTGATAGTACCTGTTTTTATATTATTGCCATTGATGCGCTGGGGAATGGTGTATCATCCTCCCCCTCAAATAGCACACAGCAACCAAATATTAGCTTCCCTAAATTCAATATTCGTGATATGGTTAATTCTCAATATCGGACTTTAACGGAAATCCTGGAAATTGATCATCTCTATGCTATAATCGGTGGTTCCATGGGTGGAATGCAAACCTTCCAATGGATTGTCAGTTACCCTGATTTTATGGATAAAGCCGTTTCTTATGTAGGCGCTCCCTGGCAAACTGGTTATGGGCGTCTGGTTTGGGAAGCAGAATTGCTGGCCATTGAATCCGGCTTAGAAAATAAGGTTCCTCTGGCAACAATTACCGAACAAGTAGCCTTGATTCAAATAATGAATGCCTACACACCGGAATATCGAAACCGCAAAACAGCGCCCGCGGAAGTAGCCGTTTTCCGGCAAGATTATATTCGGAGATTCGCGAAAAATTTCCGGATTTATGATTGGGCAGCCCAACTGCGCGCCATGATGGCTCACGATATTACAAAAATTCTTAATGGGGATCGTACAATCGCGGCACAAAAGGTTAAAGCAGAAACTTTCATTCTTGTATCCCAGCAGGATCATCTGGTAAGTCCTGGGCCGGCATTGGAATTTGCGGAATTGTTAGGTGCCCAAACCCTGGTTTTTGACAATGACTGCGGCCACCTGGCGCCGGGCTGTGAAATGGAGCGTTTTATCAAAGTTGTGCACAAATTTTTAAATAATTAAAAACAAATTTAATGCTCTATTTGACTCTACTCAAATATGAATACTGACATTTTAAACTTACTCAACTCTACAGTAACTTAATAAATTTCTGCATGTGCACTATTTCTAAATCTACTACAACG
>JABMQW010000072.1 GCA_013203115.1 Fidelibacterota bacterium | reverse complement strand
TTTCCAAGGCATCGATGTTAAAATCACGGTTGTCCAGATTGACTGGAGCATACATTAAAAACGGTTCCCGGGTTGAAAGATGGGCAATTTCCTCATCGAGACCCAGGGCCGGTGACTGGATATAGATCGAGAAGTCTATCGATACCTCAATTGGGGTGGTATAACGGCCGGTGGCATCCGTAGGACAGTCCGGACAACTTAAGTTATAATAAAATAACTGAAAGTCGGTTTCGCCCGTTTCCAGGTCCACCGATGTTAAATAATAGGTAACAAACTGATTGAATTGTCCATCGGCCACAAATGTCTGGCAAAACAGTGTTGTTGTTAATACCAGGCTGGAAAAAATTTTAATGACGCTCTTCATTATCGCTCCTTGAATTGTGTTGCGGCTTGCACCGCACAAACTAAAAACCAGGCAAAGATACCACTGTTATTATTAAAATAAAAGGGTAATTGACACACGATACCTTTTAGAGTGATGTGTGCCACTTTACTGATTTCTCTGATTAATATAAAAAAAGCAGGGAGCATTACCGCTCCCTGCTTCAGATACCATGACTTTATTTAAATCAAAGGGTATGAACCCCAGGGTAGCCCTGGACCCATTGTTCCGTCGCAAGCAGCGGTTAATTTAACCAACCCTTCTCGTCTGCTGTAGCTCCGATTCATCGGAACAAAGGCGGATTAAAAGGGTAGATCATCATCATCATTGTCCGGCGGTGTTTTACTATCAGCCTGGTCTTCGACGCCTTTACGCCCCAGCATTGTAAAATTATCGGCAATGACTTCTGTTGTATAGCGCTTAACTCCATCTTTGTCTTCCCAATTGCGCGTTCTGAGGCGGCCTTCCAAATAAATCTGTTGACCTTTCTTTAAAAACTCTTTTGCTCGCTCAGCCAGTTTACCCCACAATACACAACGATGCCACTCGGTATGCTCTTCGGTTTCACCGTCACTTTTGCGCCATGACTCATTGGTAGCCATAGTAATATTCGTTACGGCGCTGCCTGATGGTGTATAGCGGCTTTCGGGTACACCGCCCAAATGCCCAACCAGAATGACTTTATTTACACTTCCTCTTTGCATGATTCTCTCCTTATTACTTTATTTACAGATTAGATACTGATTAATACAGAATCGTTCCGTGTAATTGTACGGCTATATCGTTGCTTGTGTCAAGAATTTAATAAAACCAACCGGTTTTCCCCTAATAAGAAAGGGGCGCCAAAGCGCCCCTTTCTGCAAGAATCCAGCTTAGTTAAGCTGTGTTTATTTCATGATTACCAGTTTATGTATAGCTGAGAACTTACCGGCATCAATGCGGTAGATATACATACCTGAGGCAACGATTGCACCGGCGTCGGTGGTACCATCCCACCTGGCATGATAGTAAGCCGGGGCATGTTCACCGTTAATAAGGGTGCGAATCTTCTGACCTAACAGGTTATAGATATCGATCCGTACATGGCTTACTTCCGGAACATCGTAAGCAATCGTCGTGTTGGGGTTAAACGGATTCGGATAGTTCTGATGCAGGGCGAACACATCCGGAATCGCAGGACCTTCATCCACGCCGACGGCGGTAACATCTACAGTAATATTCCTTGGGCCATTAGCGGCTGGTGTATCATCCAAGCCATCTGTAGCCAAGACATTCCAGGTACCGGTCAGAGACTGGACACCCTGGTTGTCGAATATTTCCGTATACAGTTCCGCATAGGGTATTGATACAGTGGTGATTTCAGTGTTGATGGCCCAGGTATAAGTACCGAGGATCAATTCGAAATCATAAGTAACTGATTGACCAATATCCGTTTCTACTGATGGAGCCCAGGCAAAACTGGCGGCACCGGTCAGATTATTAACTGCAACCGTGAAGTTGTCCGGCGGTACTGCCAGGGATGGCGCCGACGGCGGTGTATTCAAAGCCGCGGCAGCAGCATGGTTGGAACTGTCAGTATCAACGAACAGCATCAGGCCAGCATTGTCGGAAGCAGGAATGATCGGCACGAAACCAGTGACGAAGTATTCATGTTCTTCAAGAACAATAACATCTTCATCCATGTAGGTTAGTTCCTCCAGTGGCTCGGCGTTCAACAGCAGATCGTCACGATAGACGTTGAAACGCAGAGCTGGTGGAGTCGGCGTACCGCAGATCTCGATAAACCAGTCACGTTCGGCCGGTTCGAAAACACCGGAACTGTCATAGCCGCACAGGCCTGACCAATAATCATCGTTCGGATCATCCATGCGTATAGCAGGGACCCATAGCTGAACATCGCCCCACAGGGTGATTACACCATAGTCCAACGGTTCCCAGGTTACTTTAAGGTAAGTGGAATCGGTGGCTTCATAAGTTAAACCCACCAAATCCAGTTCGGCATCCCAGTGGTTGGCATAGGTTGGATCAACAACGAAATCGAGTGTATCGATTGCCAGGGTATCAAAGGAATCACCCAACGTATCAGCTATGCAAACCGAAATCAAGGCGCGCATGGCTAGCCCATCACCGGTATTGTAATAACCGTGAGCAATCGCTTTTTCAAGGGTCATCGGTCCGACCGGGAATTCATAAAGCGAAACAAACGTCGGGGCACTCCAACCTGAATCCGGACCAGTAAAGGCTGTTAACCAGGTGGAGGGCAGCCAGTTGGAGTAACAGACATCGCGATTAGTTACCAATTCGGGAGCTAAGCCATCAATTGACCGGTTTTCCATTTCTTCATCGGTCACCAGTTTCAACTGCATCTCATCGAAGGCAGCAGCCGTCCGTGAGGTGGGTTCACTCCAGCTTAGTTCGATCTGTCCTTGGGCACCGGTGGCCGTCAGGTTAGTCGGGCCGGCAATACCGAACAGGTCGAAGTCATCAACAGCAATTCCGTTACCGCCACCGGAGTTGAGGCCCTGATGCCAGTAATAGAACGCAAACTGGACATATTCTTCACCTGCAACCTTTTCAGCAAGATCACCCATGTAGTCGACCCAACCGGCATTATGATCATAGGAGAAATCGGTAATGATGTGCCACTCACTCATGTCGACACGAACCATCAACTGCGTCCAGGTGTTTCCAAAGTCAGCATAGCCCTGTTCGTAACCAGAGAAGCTGACCACGGCGGAATACATGTTGCTGGCATCGATGAATGGTGAAATCAGCAAGGCTTCGAAGGGTTCTCCGTCGCCACGACCATCCTCAATAAAGGCAAAGTCAGTATGTCCGGGGACAGGATAAGAAACGCCTATACCAAAAGCCGAATCCGCCGCTGCCGAGTCACCGACCGTCCAAGATATACCATCGGATTGGGTTGTGAAGGCCTCCCAACCGGTTGGTAAAGCACCACTGAGTCCTTCAAAGTCTTCCGCGAACGGATCAACCTGAGTGATGGCACCGATCTTGGTGGAAACAATCGTTTCCTTACTCTCGCCCTCGTCATAGACGGTGGTGACTGCGAAGTCATAGTAATTGCCGTCTACAACCGTAGCATCGGTGTAGGTCAGATCGGTAGTTACATCAAGGAAGGCCGGTCCATCCAGCGCGAACGGGGCATCCTGGCGGTATACTTTGTAACCGACAAGGTCGCGGGAAGGATTGGAGTATTCATAGGTCATGGTGACCTTTTCTTTGGGTCGCGGACCTTTAGTCGCTACAGCCACACCTTCATTATCGTCGACTTCGAATGGGTTCTCAAAGTTTACTCGTTGCAGATCATAGCTGACCGTACCGCGGGTAGCGGGTGCGGCCCAGGTGAGGGTTGCATCCGCTTCATAGTGGGTAACTTCCAGATCGGCCACTGGAGCATTGTAGAAATCGTCGTAGATCGCCATGAGGTTATCAAAGGCGCCACCCCAGCCAGAAACGACTGAGCCGTCAGCCTCAAAGTAGATCATGGGAACGAAGTAAGCACTACCTGAATTCAGGACCCAGGAAAAATCTGCTGTAACCGTTACCCAGCCATCGGAATAACCGGTCATTGCAGCGTCTTCATCAATATAGAAATAGCCGTTATCAAGCAGTACTGCGAGATAGAAGAAGTCCCAGTTGTTTTCAACATCGATGAAAGCATCGACCTGCAACAGCAGGGAGCCTTCATCGCGACTGGCCAGACCAATTGCGCTACCGGCCATCCAGTAAGCGGCATCATTACTTTGATAGGTCAAGCTGTCCTGTTCCGGGAAAGCCAGCATCTGGTCGCCATCGGCGGGCAGAACGGTGTCGATCGGTGCAAAGAAAGTGTCGACAACGGCGAAGTAGTTATCACCAGCCAGGGCGCCGACCGAACCGGAGTCATCAGTAGTCTCAAAGCCGGTATAGTATATCAGGCTTTGGGTCATGGTGTCAGGCACCAGGGTAATGTTCTGTTCAATCGTATCGTCGGCAACAATACTGATCCCGAAACCGGCGGCGTGGAAACCGGTAGCATAAAAACCGATCTCATTAAATCCTTCCGGCAGATACTCAACCAGGTAATAGCCGTCAGCATCAGTGGAGTCCAGGGCGATGAAATCACCATCAATAGTGGTGACCTCTACCGAGACACCTATCATTGGCAGTGTGGTTGCCAGGTCGGTGACTGTACCTTCCACGGCACCTGCAGGCGGGGCTGGATCGATTGTCAGTTCCAGAGCATACGCTCCTGTTGAGGCTCTTACATCAGCCCAATAGCCCAGGAGAATGTAATAGGTTCCAGTGTAGGGTGCATCGAAATCGTATAGATATTCGTCACCTCCACTGTACGGGGAACCAACATCAGCATACTCAAGCTCAACGCCATTAGAATCAAGTATTGCAATGGCTCCATCGAGCAGTGAATAGTCTAATACATACATATCGATGGAGATAATTTCACGGAAATCGGCTTCGAATGTGAAATAGTCAACATCGTCAACTGGATCGATGGCCATGTTTTCATACAACACACCAGAAACAACCGGGAAAGCGTCGGTAAGATTGTCGTTAGATTCATAGAAATCGATATCAGGGTGTGACCCTAATGCGCGAAGATGATCTTTCGGCATAACAATCCATTCAGAATCATCGGCATTTGTACCGGCGGAAGCCATCCAGTCTATATTGCCAATAATAACGTCAGCTTTACGAACCAGGGTGTGGTCTTTAGTTGCAGCAGGAACGCCAGCAACATCCCAACCAGAACCGGGATCTACTAAATCATGCAGACCAAAGAGGTCGATGAGTGTAGTATCGGTACCAACAATATGGAATAAGCCACGAACATCATCACCGTTAAAACTAGCAATATAGGATGTTCCTGTTGTATATGGGTTTTCAATAATTGAATCAGCAACAGCGATGATAGCCGCATCTGCCAAGTCATTAGCAACCACATAGACATCACCATCTGCTAGTATAGTTCCAACAGGGAATCTCAAGGTATCATTGAATGGATTTCCATTATAATTACCCAGCACAAGATAGTTCGCTAAATCAACGTCAGCGCCCATGCCATTGTATATCTCAAACGCTTTATTATATGATCCGCCTTCAATGAATTCCGAGAAGAACAAGCTCATTGGCGGGACATAGACCGGCGGTACGGCAATATCATCCAGGTAGTAACTGTTGTTGGTTCCGGTTCCCTGGTGATAAGTCCAGCGGACAAAAACATCGTCGGATTCCGGTGTGCCGAGTGACAGTGTTTCAAATGTCCAGGCTTCGTTGTCACCACCACCAACAACGCCAACTTCGGTCCAGAGACCACCGTCAACAGACATTTCAACAACACAACTGTCATCGTTGAGCAGACCCGTTTCGTTCCACCAGAAGTACACATTGTGGGTGCCGGTACTCAGATCCAGGCGCTGAGACATCATATATTGCGGTGGTGAACCCCAGGCGCTGAAGTAGCGTGAGTAGGCGCCGCTATGGTGCCGGAATGAGGCAGCGTTTTGATTTTCAGAAGTCCAACCTTCTGGCAAAGAACCGTCAGGTTCAAATCCGGTCATGAAATAATCGGCCGGTATTGCCGGTAAACCAAGACCATAACAAACCACCGTGTCGGGTGAAGAGGCCGCATCCGATGTAATAATAAGATTTGCGGTATCGGCAACTTCGGCTGTCGGGTCGAATGTTATCGTGACATCAAGATCGGCACCAACCGCAACAACACCGGAAGTAACATCCACTGTGAAGACTGCATTGCTGCTGGTTACATCGGAGACATTCAAGTCTGCTCCGCCAACATTACTTACGCTCAGCACAAAGTCAGCCGGGTGGCCAAGGTGAATTCCGCCGAAATCAATAACATCGTCGGATAGATCAACAACCGGTAACACTGGTGGCGGGGGTGCGACAAATTCAATTGCCAGACCATCATAAACCAGTTGTGGGTCACCAAGATATTGATACAGCGAACCGTCATCACCGTCAGCATTCTCAATCCCAACAGTTGCGGATAAGCCACCATCGTAGGTAGCATTACCAAAAGACACATCATAGTACTGCAGGGTAATATTGTTAGTACCTTCTTCAAGAATAATCTCGAAGGTTACCCAATCATCTATAGCCGAATAGGAACGATATACGTCTTGCCAGATGACAACAAACTGTCGGTTTGGTTCTGTCCCAACAACCTTGGTATAAATATCACCATGGTATGAAGGACCTGTTTTCAGGTCATCCCAGAAGGCCGCGACCATGTTTTCCACACCGCTGGTTGAAGGAATAGTGTAGTTAATATAGGACGATGTTCCGGGGTCGTCACCGAAGCCGGCCCAGCCATTGGAAGTCAACCAGAAATTGTTGTACCAGGCACCGTAATAATAGAAATCAAACGGCAGGGTTACCTCGCCGCGCATGTCATCACCCTGGATGACGCGGTTCAGAGCACCGGTTGTATCGATCCAGGCATAGGTCGGTCCGGCGGCATCGTAACTGTTAGCCCATTCGTAACCGAAGGTATCGGGACCACCGCTGGTGGGGGCAGCATCGCCACCTAGCAGAACTTCATCCGGGGATGAAGCGGCATCAGAGGTGATTGTCAGTGTGCCGGCAAAGTCGGTCCGTACCGGCGTTGATGAGGTAAAAGTAACTGTTACATCCAGCGAACTGTCAACTTCCACAACACCAGTAGTAACATCAACCGTAAAGGCGGCCTCATCACTTGCAATATCGGTGATATTGAGGGTGTCACCGCCGACATTGGTAATTGTTAAAATCAGATCCACAGCCATTCCCGGCGGGACCATTCCAAAACCCAGCGAATCACTGGATACGGAAATGATCGGATCGGTTGGTGCTTCTTCTACGGAAAAATTGTCAATATGGGGATTTGATGTGCCCCAAACGCTTGATCCATAAAACTGGATATAAACTGTGCTGTTACCAACATAGGCAGATAGATCAACAACAGTTTGAGTCCATGGCGTAACTGTTGATGGCGTAGTATGCAGGTCGGTAAAGGTTGTTCCGTCTGTGGATCCCTTAACAATTACGACATCGGATCCTCCAGAATCATAATAATAAAACGCCAACCTTGGTGCTGTGGCTGATGATAGATCTATCGCGGGCGATGTCATTGTTCCGGTGGTTCCAGAAGAATAATCAAAGTCATTAAAAAACGCACAATATGTTCCTTCTTGAGCTGATCCGGGTCCATAGTCATCACCACTATCTTGAAGCCAGGCGCCGGTTCCTGTGGCTGGATCAAGCGTCCAACTCGTGGGGGGCCAAGTTTCAAAGTCTTCTGTTAAGTAGGTTGTCCGGGAAACTGAAAACGTATACGGTCCTGCTGCAACCGTGGTTTCCAATAAGCCCAGTTCCTCTATTGCAATTTTATCCTGTGCTGTTAAATCTGCACCACTTTCTAACTTGGCTTTAAGTAACCCGACTTCAGTGTTATCTTCGCTGATAACCTGGGTCTGGTTGTCAAGTGCAAAACCAAAAGTCAAACAAGATACTACTAAGATTACTGTTAGCTTGCGCCACATAAAAACCTCCTTTAGGTTTTTTTTTCAATTGAAATCTTTACCGCAATAACCGTATTGGGGTGCATTACACCCCTCCCATTAGTGAATAAGTGAACCCAATATATACAACAGTAGATTTTAGTGTCAAGAATTTGATTGGAAAATATTAAAGCCCCGAATCAATGGGAAAGCGCTGTGATCGGGCGCACTGTTTCAGTACTTGCGCAAAACCCCAACAACAACGCCATTGATAGAAACCCGTTCCCGATTATACACCTGGGGTTCCATTACCTTATTGGCAGGACGCAGTTCCACTAGTTCCTCACGTCGGTACAATGTTTTAATGGTAGCATCGCTATTATCGATCAGGGCCACTACCGTATCGCCGTCCCGTGGGGTGCGATAACGGTTTACTACCACCAGATCACCATCGGCGATATGTTGGTCAATCATGGATTCCCCACTGACTTTCAATACATAATGTTCGCCTTGGGATATAAATTCCGGGGGGACATGAATCTGTTCCGGGTTTTCAACGGCAGCAATTGGTTGGCCGGCCGCTACAAGCCCCAGAACCGGCAGGGTGTTTTGAGGTTCATCGTCGACAATTTCAATCCCGCGCACCCGGTTCCAGGCTTGTGATATAGCGCCTTTTACTTTAAGCGCTTTGATATGTTTATATACGGTTCCCTTGGATTTGAAACCGAAATGAAGGGCGATTTCATCGAAGGTGGGCGAAAACCCGTTGTCGCTAATATAGGTTTTCAGATAGAGCAGAATTTCGGTCTGTTTCTTGGTCAGGAACATGGCGTACAGAAATAGTACACCGGAAAAAGCAATTAAGTCAAGGGAAAGGTTAGTTCCTGCTGTAGCTTGGTTACCAGTTGTTTGATCCGCGGTTCTTTTTTCTTGCGTTTCTCGATCGTGCGGCAGGCATGCAGAATGGTGGTGTGATCGCGACCGCCAAAATGCAAACCAAGTTCAACCAGCGGCGTGCCTATTATTTCACGGCATAGATAAATAGCTACCTGGCGGGCTTCAACCAGTGGTTTTTTGCGGCTGGCGCTGATCAACACCTCCTCCGTCAGATTGGTGGCTTCTGACACTCGGCCAATAATATCTTCGATAGTCAATTCCGATATAAACTGTTTACCCAGCCGATCCTTAACCGCCTGTTTGACCATCGCCATATCAATCTCTCGATTGGTGAGCGAAGAATGGGCCAGGATGCGAATAATTGTACTTTCCAGTTCGCGGACATTGTTTTTGATATGGGTAGCCATGAATTCCACGATATCGTAGGGCAGGTCAAGACCGTTTTCTTCGGCCTTAGCCATCAGGATCGCTACACGCACTTCAAAATCCGGTGGCTGGATATCGACTGCCAACCCGGATTGGAACCGGGACAATAACCGATCCTGCAAGCCGCTCATCTCGCCGGGATAGCGATCCGCTGTTAAGACAATCTGCTTGCCGGACTGATATAATTCATTAAAGGTATGGAAAAATTGTTCCTGGGTCTGTTCCTTGTTCTGGAAGAACTGGACATCGTCAATTAACAGCACATCGACACTGCGATACTTCCGTGAAAACTCTACCGTATTGTTTTTCTGAATTGAAGAAATAAAGTCGAGTGTAAATTTTTCACTGGTAGCACAAATTATCTTTAACTCGGGGCGCAGATGGGCAATGTGGTTGCCGATGGCATGCAAGAGGTGTGTTTTCCCCAATCCAACACCCCCGTAAATAACCAGCGGGTTGAAGTTTGGCTGGCCGGGGGTCTCAGCTACCGAGGTGGCCGCCGCCCGGGCAAACTGGTTGTTGGCACCTTCAATAAATGCAGAAAAAGTATACCGTGAATTCAGTTGCGGCGGTTCCTGTGGTGGCTTTGGCTTAGGAGTCAGGGGCGCTCCGGCGATATCAAGACCAACCTGGCCGCTTTCCGGTGAAACTGTATATTTTACTTTTATTTCCGACTGTAAATTTTTCCAGAGGGTGCGTTCGATCAAAGCCGTATAATGACTTTCGATCCACTCGAAAAAGAATTGGTTGGGGACTTCAAGAATTAGCTCGCTATCGGTGAGTGCAATTGGGTTAATTGGTTCAAACCAGGTACTATAGGCCTGATCCGGCACCGAATGCCGCAGCATTTCTTTAGTGTTTTCCCAAACGGTTTCGTAGGTAATGTTTAAGTTGTCCACAAGTTATACACAAAGGCTACAGTATAATTTACCGACATTTCAACATTCGGTACAAAGGACAATTAGGCAGATTATTCATCGGTTTGGGTGATTATTATCCACAATTGGTCGGCTGGTATTTATATTGTTATTATTAAACCTTTTTATTTATTTTCGTGGGCTAAAAATGGAGTGAAAATGAAGCGAACGTTTCAACCAAGCAGAAGAAAACGTAAGAACCGGCATGGATTCCGGGCTCGCATGGCTACAGTCGGAGGTAGAAATGTATTGCGCCGACGGCGCGCCAAAGGACGTAAGGTTCTATCAGCATAATTATTAAAAACCATTTTCGGTTTGTAGCTTTAATTGATCAAGCACTGCGGACAATCGTCTCAGTGCTTATTCGCATTTATAAGCTTATTTTATCGCCGGTGTTCGGAAGTAGTTGCCGGTTTTATCCGACTTGTAGTAGTTATGCCTTGGATGCTTACCAAAAATATTCTTTTTTTAACGCCTCCCGGCTTGTACTTAAACGATTATCAAAATGTCACCCCTACCACACCGGTGGGTATGATCCCCTCTAAACTATGGATAAAAATACCGTAATAGCCTTTTTTCTGATCGCGCTGGTGATTTTCCTGTGGCCACTCTACATGGAATATGTATCACCTCCCAAACCAGCCCTGGAGCCGACAACCCGGCCAACTGATACTACCACACCAAAACAGTTTGAGACGGTACAACAATCAGAGTTGAAACCAACTATCACCAATATCCCAATTATTGCTGAATCTCAGGCTGTTGGGTCTCTACCAAACAGTTCGGAAAAAATCCTTACGATCGACCACCCGCTTTATCAAGCCGTCATCTCGAATATAAACGGTGGCGTTATTACTTCTTTCCATTTAAAAAGATATCAGAAATACGACTCGACTCAGGTAGAATTAATATCTGCTGAAAACAGCGCTAATTTATTAATATCATTTGTTTCTGCCCTAGATGGCAGCTACCTTAATTTAAATAATATCTGGTCTTTTGATGGCACTCAAACCAGCTACTCCGTAGACGATGAACCGCTAAAACTAACTTTTTATACTTATTATAATGAGCGGCGAATCGAAAAAACACTCCAATTTTCTCCCGAAACTTACCAGGTAGATATAAATATCAACCTAACGGCAATTTCCGATTATATTTCACAAGGTCTGTATTCACTCCATTGGGCTGGTGGATTGCCTGTAACTGAGAAAAATCTCAAAGATGATCTGACTTATTTCAAGGGCTATGCTGCTCTTGGTGACGACTTACACACCCCCAAAGCCAAAGCGGAATTAAAGATGGAGCGTTTGATTGGTCAGACCAACTGGGTGGCTATACGAACGAAATATTTCGTTGTTGCCCTGATTCCTGATCACCCGGCACCATCGGCGGAAATTGGCGGATATTCCACAAACAGCAATAAAGTAAAGCGCAGTATTTTTTCCGTGGCACTCCATCAGTCCGCCGGTGAACCCAGTAACACCAAGATTTATCTGGGACCGCTAGAATATAAACGCGTTAAGGCGCTGGGCGTCAATCTCGATCGGATAATGAATTTTGGCTGGTCATTCATTCGGCCAATTGCCAAAGGCGTTTTATATTTATTAACAAAAATGCATCAAAGTATACCTAATTATGGAATCGTTTTAATAATCTTCTCAGTAATGGTAAAAATTCTTGTTTATCCGCTTACCAAAAAGAGCCATACATCCGCCAAAGAAATGCAGGCTGTCCAGCCTTTGGTTGCCGAATTAAAGGAAAAATATAAAAATAATCCTCAGAAACTCAACCAGGCCACCATGGCCCTGTACAAAGAACATGGTGTAAATCCACTGGGGGGTTGTTTGCCCTTACTGTTACAAATGCCTTTGTTAATTTCTTTGTTTCAGGTTTTCAGGTCAACGATCGAATTGCGCGGCGCTTACTTTTTTGGATGGATCACAGACCTCTCCAGCCCTGATACAATTTTCTACCTGCCTTTTACTATCCCCATCTATGGTGACCAGATTAGCGTTCTGCCGATTATTATGGGTGTATCAATGTTTATACAACAGAAGATGATGCCAACCCAGGCTTCCGGGCAACAGAAATACATGTCATATTTCATGACCGGTTTTTTTGTGCTCCTGTTTAATAACTTCCCTTCCGGTCTTAATCTTTACTACACTTTATTCAATGTTCTGACTATCCTGCAGCAAAAGTACCTTACTCCCCAACAACAACCGGTTGTCGCCCTGCCGCAGCCAGCAAAAAAGTCAAGGAAAGGTCGTAAATAAAACCACCCCGCCTATGGTGGCAGCCGATACCATTGTTGCCACAGCTACTCCTTACGGTGTAAGCGGGATCGCCGTAGTCAGACTAAGCGGACCAGCGGCGCAAACGATCACTTCCGCCCTCTGCACACCTGAAAATGGTGCTGCACCCACCCTCCCTCCGCGCACCGCTGTCCTGACTGTTGTCCACAATCAGGGCATTGCACTTGACGAAGTAGTTATTACATATTTTAAAGCGCCGGGCTCCTACACCGGCGAAGATGTGGTGGAAATAGCCTGTCATGGTAGCCCCGTAATTGTTGAATCAATTATTGCTGAAACCTGTCGCCTGGGTGCACGTATCGCCGATCCGGGTGAGTTTACTCGTCGCGCTTTTCTAAACGGAAAGCTCGATCTGGTACAGGCCGAATCGGTAGCTGGGTTAATTCAGTCCAAGTCGGTTGAAAGCAGTCAGTTGAACCTGCGTTTATTGCGCGGTCAATTATCGGAACGGCTATTTGACCTGCGTGATAAAATTATTTCCCTTTTAACCGAAGTAGAGTTCGAGCTTGATTTTTCCGAAGATGAGTTAAATCCGGATCTATTGCCACGGGCTAAAAACATATTAAATGCATTAGTTAAGAATTTTCAAACCCTTATTGATTCATATCAACAAGGAAAACTGTTATCCCGTGGTGCCAATGTAGTCATCATTGGTGCTCCCAATGTAGGCAAATCAACCCTGTTAAACGCCCTCACCAACAGTGATCGAGCGATAGTCAGCGCAACACCGGGCACCACTCGCGACACCATTGATTATCCCTTGATCCTCGCCGGCGTACCTATCAATCTAGTCGACACGGCCGGACTGCAACAATCAACGGAGGAAATTGAATTGGAGGGTATCCGGCGCACCCATATCCGAATCGAAGCAGCTGACCTGCTTTTAGCTGTATATGAACCGCCTGGTTTTAACCAGTCGTTCGATTTTAATTATCGCCCTTCTGTACCATTATTAAATGTTTATAATAAAATCGATACTCTTTCTACCGATAAAAGACGAAATTTACCAACTGACGATGAAGGCCAACTGTATATTTCTGCCAAAACCGGCGATGGATTGGATCGCTTAAAAACACGAATTAAATCAGCGATGCAAATTTCAAGCTCTACTTCAGACGAATTAATGCTCACATCCGCTCGGCAATTTCAGGCTTTATCGGTTTGCGAATCCAACCTGAAGCAGGCGACGGTATTGTTGCAATCACCGGCAGTGGCCTTTGAGTTAGTTTCAGTCGAATTACGGGAAGCAATCGATGCAATTGATCGTCTACTGGGAAAAACAACTGCGGACGATATTATAAATAATATTTTTAGCAATTTTTGTGTCGGAAAATAATTACTTGTTCCACGTGAAACCAGATGAATCAATTTGATATTGTGGTGGTTGGTGGCGGACACGCCGGAATCGAAGCCGCATTGGCGGCGGCAGGTCTTAATAGTACTGTCGCGTTAGTTACGCACGATATTAAGGCCATCGGAAGAGCCTCCTGTAACCCGGCGATTGGTGGATTGGCAAAAGGTCAAATGGTTCGTGAGTTGGATGTGCTGGGTGGCATTATGGGGTTGGCAACCGATCAGGCCGGGATTCAGTTTAAAATCCTGAATCGCTCAAAGGGCCGATCCGTCTGGTCGCCTCGCGCACAGATCGATAAACGTCGCTATGAGGCGCTGGTCCGGCAAGCCCTTTTGGAACATCCGAATATCACGGTTATTGAGAATGAAGTCGTTGATATCAGGGATTCCGGTGGCACACTTAAAGGCGTTGTACTCGACGACGGAACCCTAATCAATACCAGGGTTGCTATTCTCACTTGTGGTACTTTCCTCAACGGCCTGATTCACATTGGACAGCGGAAAATTCCGGCTGGTAGAATGGGGGAATCGGCTGCTCGTGGAATAACGGAGGCTCTGGTAGCGCTCGGCTTGCGGGCAGGAAGACTAAAGACTGGTACCCCGCCCCGGTTAATGAAATCAACAATTAATTTTTCAAAAACCACTATCGTTCGAGGCGACCGACACCCTACACCCTTTTCTTATCGAACCACTGATTTTAATCCTCCTGATATTCCTTGTCATACAATTCGCACGAATGCCGCCTGTCACGAGTTAATACATGCCAATATTGCCGATGCGCCGCTGTTTTCCGGAGACATTAACGGTATTGGTCCCCGTTACTGCCCCTCAATTGAAGACAAATTATTTCGCTTTGCTCATCATGATTCCCACACTTTATTCTTGGAACCGGAATGGACCGGTTCCGAACAGATCTATGCCAACGGTTTTGCTACCAGTTTACCCGAGCGAGTACAGTTAGCTGCTCTTCGAGAAATACCGGGTTTGGAAAAAGTGTGTTTTTTCCGCCCGGGATATGCCATAGAATATGATTTTTTCGCCCCTTCACAGCTACACTCCACACTAGAATCCAAGCTGGTCACGGGCTTGTTTCTTGCCGGACAGATCAACGGGACGTCAGGCTATGAAGAGGCCGCCGCGCAGGGGTTGGTTGCGGCGGTTAATGCAGTCATGTATCTGCACAATAAACCACCACTTATCCTGGGGCGCGACGAGGCTTATATTGGTGTTTTGATTGACGATCTGATAACCAAAGATACGCTTGAACCATACCGGATGTTTACCTCGCGGGCAGAATACCGCTTGTTATTACGTTACTCCAACGCGGACCGCCGCTTAGTGGATAAAGCCCGGTCTTTTGATCTAATCACAGCAGAAACTCATGAATTGATTCAAGCCAAACTGGCCTTAACCGATCGTTTTTCGGTTTCCTTGTCCAGGCTGGTAAAACCGGCTGAAATAAATCCGGCCCTGACAAAGGCCGGCGAATCGTTAATAACCGAGCCAACCAAGGCGGTCAACCTGTTGAAACGCCCTGGCGTTAAAATCGACCTGCTACCAAAACGACTGTTCAAGCATATCCATATATCCGGTTACCCTGATGGAATAAAGGACGAAATAATTACCGAGGCCGAAACAGAAATCAAATATGCCGGATATATTGCCCGCCAAAACAAGCAGGTTGAAAAAATGAAACAACAGGAAGCTTACCATATACCTGACTCTTTCGATTATACCCAGGCTGCGGCCATCTCAAACGAAGGACGGGAAAAACTACTCATTGTTCGTCCCGAGACTCTCGGCCAGGCCATGCGGATATCCGGCGTGTCACCAGCCGATATTGCCATCCTTTCGGTGGTATTAGCCAAACGAAGCTGATGGTTTCACGTGAAACATTACCGGCCGGGTTGGTCGCTTTTTTCTCTGCTATAAACCGTGTCCCGGAAATATCTCAACTTGCAGCGGCGCTTTCGCAAGCCAAACCCTATGCTTGCAGCGGATTTAACCAGCCCCTGGCCTCACTGACAACTCTATCGCTTTGGCAAAAAAACAAACAACCGCTGGTTTGTATCTGTGATAATCTGTCTGAAGGTGAGCTTTTTTATCGCACGTTATTTAGTCTGATTAATAAGAACGTCTTTTATTTTCCTGAGCCAAGTGATTCTGTTACGCGGGTTCCCGGTTTTACACCGGATTGGGAACGTTATCAGACGGATTTGATCAATGTTATCTGTCAAGAATTTATTGGTCTGGTTTTTACCACATCCAGCGCATTAAATCTTCCCCTGATCCGCACCGATCACGAAGTCGGCTTCTCTATTTCAGTGGCTTCCAAGCTTAATATCGGCAGACTGATAGAGACACTTGACTGTTGGGGTTATGAACGTGTTGACCATGTGTACACTCCAAAAAGTTATGCTGTGCGCGGCTGTATTCTGGATATATTTATTTTATCGGCCGGTTTACCTACCCGAATAGAACTTTTTGGCGACGAGATTGAATCCCTGCGCTCTTTCAACCCCCTTTCTCAGCGTACGGAAACTCAATTAAAAAAACTTGAAATTTTACCACCGCCAACCGCCCCGTCAAGTTCTTCAATATCTTTATCCGATGCTCTTCCCAGTGGGTTTCTATCGCTATTCATTCATAAAAATACCCAAGGTTATTATCTCGGAACTTCCGCAAACCTTAAACCGGACATAATTAATTGTCTGTCTACGTCTTTTGTACGCCAAACCTGGGAAGCTAAACTGGAAATTCTAACCAACGCTTACCGACAATTCGGTAACCGCCTGTTTATTTTCACTGATTCAAAAGAACAAATTGACTCCCTGGATAAAAAACTGCCTTTCACGCCGCAGTATCTAGCCGCCCCGCTGCAAAAAGGTTTTGTGTTGCCCGAATACAGTTTGGCTGGCTATACCTATGCTGAATTATTTCAGATATCATCACGACCTAAACAACGCTGGTCTGTCCTACCTGATAAAGCCACTCATAAACAATTAAGTTCTTTAGAATCACTGGATTGGGGAGATTTTCTGGTTCATCAGGATTTTGGGGTCGGCCTATACCGTGGATTGACGCAAATCGAAAGTAAAACAGCAACCCAGGAATGCATTAGCATCGAATACGCTGATGGCGGGGTGGTCTATGTTCCGGTGGATAAATTTTCCCGGGTACATAAATACATCCCGGCCGGTGATGCAGACCCTAAGTTATCGCGGTTAGGCACAGCCCTGTGGGAACAACAAAAGTTTAGAACCAAGAAATCCGCTTCTGCTGTCGTTAAGGAATTATTAAACCTCTATGCCCAGCGGAGTCAGCCCCGCGGTTTTGAATATCAACCAGATCCTGAATTGCTCTTTGAGCTGGAAACCACTTTCCCTTATGAAGAAACACCAGACCAGGCCTCTGCTATTGAAAATTCGCTGAATGATTTAAAGCAAACAACGCCAATGGATCGTCTGATTTGTGGGGATGTGGGTTTTGGAAAAACCGAGGTTGCCTTAAGAATAGCCCTGGGTGTTATCAGTAGCGGATATAAGGTTGTTTTCCTCGCACCGACAACCATCCTGGCCAATCAGCATTATCTAACCTCAAAAAACCGTCTCGATCCGATTGGGGTTCGAGTGGAATTACTGTCGCGTTTTCGCACTCCCAAAGAGCAGAAAGAAATTATTCGGAATCTGTCAGCAGGCACGATCGATATGATCGTAGGGACCCACCGACTACTTTCAACTGATATCGACATACCTCTGTTAGGCTTACTCATTATTGACGAAGAACATCGCTTTGGTGTCCGCCATAAGGAACGAATCAGACAGTTAAAAAAGAATGTTGATGTGATGACTTTGACTGCTACCCCTATCCCCCGTACTTTACAGCAGTCTTTGATCGGTATCCGTGATATAAGCAAGATTGAAACACCCCCGAAAGAACGTTTGCCTATTCGTACGTCGATACATTTTTTCAACTGGGAAGTTATAGTTGCGGCGATTGAACTCGAGCTTAATCGTAATGGCCAAGTCTTCTTTTTACATAATAATGTTGAAGCATTGCCCTTTTACCAGGAAAAAATCCAGTTCTTCTTTCCAGATAAAAACATTGCAATTGCCCATGGTCAAATGTCCAGTCGGCTTTTAGAGTCTACCATGCTGGCCTTTTATAATGCTGAAATTGATATTTTAATTTGTACCACAATCATTGAGTCCGGTCTCGATATCCCCAATGCTAACACGGTCATCATTAATGATTCTCATCGTTTCGGTTTAGCTCAGATCTATCAAATTCGGGGTCGCGTGGGACGCAGTAACCGCCAAGCTTATTGTCTTCTGGTTATTCCTAAAAATATCAAGTTGACTAAAAATGCTTATCAGCGCCTCAAGGCGATTGAGTATTTTTCCAATCTTGGGGCAGGCTATGATATCGCTTTAAAAGATCTGGAGATACGCGGTGCCGGAAATCTGTTCGGCTTTGAGCAAAGCGGCCAGGTCGCCACCGTAGGTTTTGAAATGTATTGCAAGATACTTAAGGATGCCGTTGATGAAGCCGTAGGTAATCTAAAAACCGATCTGCGCGAATCTGCTCAAGTGGTCTTTGGCGGCGAGGCTCTTTTTCCAGCCACCTATATAAATATTGTCCAGGATCGCCTGTTCTTTTATCAGGGACTGGCCGATGCAGATTATCCGCATGCCATCAAGCAAATTAGTGCTGAGCTACGTGACCGGTTCGGTCGTTTGCCGGAAGCTGTAAACAACTTGATCTATGTCGCTCAGTTGAGGGTTCAATCGCTCGGGTCCGGGTTGCGAGTAATTAATATTCAAACCGATTCAATTATGGGAACTGTTACTGCTAAAACACGTTTTCATAATTCGGTGGAAATGATGTCTGAATTAGAAACATTGCTCAAAAAATCATCCCACCACTATCGCTTTAACGTGGATAAGCATAACGATTTAAGATTTGAAATTCAATTACCGTCTCTGTCAACATCCATGACAATGGCAAGTTCAATTGTGGAATTGTTTTCACCCTCGTCAGAGAAGTAATTTAAACGGATGAAAGATCTATTAAAACTTTATATTTGTTTATTTGCCGTTGTTGTAATTGCCCTGTGGTCTTGCACAAACGATAAAACCGGAGATAACGTCGTTGCCCGGGTAGGCAATGTCGTGCTGACATATGAAAGACTTAATCAAATGTTAGCTGAACAATCTTTACCGGCTTCAAATTCTGCACTGGTTGTATCGCAATGGGTTAATGATGAATTGCTTTACCAGGCAGCCTTAGAACAAAACTTACAACAGGATGCTTTAATCAAACTTGCGGTCGAAAAGTTTCGCCGTGAATTACTGGGTCGCACGTATCTGGAAATAGCTATGACCTCCGGTATAACCGTCACACAGGAGGAAATAAACTTAGCCTACGAAGCAAACCTGGAAAGTTTTTACCGTCCGGTAGATGAAGCGCGGATAAATCATTTTATCATTCAAGACCGAAATGAAGCCCGAAGAGTACGCCGTATTTTAGCCCGCAGCCGCTCAGGGGCCGATAGAAAAAAAGCATTCTCCACCCATCATGTGGAAACGGTAGTCGTAAAAAGAGGATCATTACTCAAACCTCTGGATGATGCGATTTTTGGTCATAACTCCCGCGGTACTGTCCTCGGACCGCTATCAACTGATTACGGATATCATGTAGTTGAAGTACTGGAACGTAATAAAGAAGGTTCCTACCGCGACTTGGACGATGTGTATGATGTGCTACGTCACCAGCTTTATCAGAACTACGCTTCCCTTAACTCAATTAAAATTTTAGACAGTCTCCGTACTGTAACAGAAATAGAAATCAATCTGGAGAATATGAATCCATGAGGATTAAAAATCAGCTTATATATATCATGTTTTTAACGGCCCTGCTAAGTGCTCAAGACAACCAAATGGTAATTGACGGTCTGGCTGCAATAGTTGACAATAACATTATTCTGAAAAGCGACGTTGCTCAATTAGTTCAGATGACAGCAATTCAGCAGCGCATTAATCCTGAGTTGGAGCCTGAACGTCTGGTAAAACTACAAAAAGACATTCTTCAATCCATGGTTGACCAGAAAATTATCCTGGAGATGGCAAAGCTTGATTCAATCGAAGTAAAAGAAAAAGAAGTAGACCAGGCTCTGGATCAGCAGATTGAATATATGATCTCTCAGGCCGGTAGTGAGGAACTGGCCGAAGAAATGCTGGGGCAGTCCCTAAAATCGCTAAGGCGCGAATATAAACCGGACATGCAGGATAGAATGATAACCGAGCGTTATCAGCAACAATTATTAATGTCAATTACCGTCAGTCGTCAAGAAGTAGTTTCTTTTTACAATACCTACAAAGATAGTATCCCTTTCTTTCCAACCCAGGTTCACTTATGGCATCTATTGACCGAAGTTGAAGCTGGTGAAGAAAGTCTTCAGAAAGCCAAACTGTTAATTTCTGACCTGCGTGAACGCATTATCAACGGTGAATCCTTTGAGACTTTAGCCCGGGATTACTCACAAGACCCCGGTTCAGCTGCTAATGGTGGTAGTTTGGGGTTAATACGCCGGGAATCACTGGTTCCCGAATTTGGATCAGTTGCTTTTACGCTGAGCGAGGGTGAAATCAGTCAGCCGGTAAAAACCCAGTTTGGCTACCATTTGATTCAAACAATGAAAAAACAGGGTGAAAAGATTTATGTCCGCCATATTCTCATTACTCCCGAAATTTCAGAATCTGACGAATCTCGCGCTTATCAATTTGCCAGTAATTTAAAAGACTCCATTAGTACCATAGATGATTTTTCAAGACTATCTAAAATTTATACCAAAGATGATGAAACCAGGGGGAAGGGCGGTGATTTAGGTTGGGTTAACCCTCAGAAATTCCCCATCCCTGAGGTAGCGCAAATCATTAATTATCTGGAAATGAATGAATGCAGTAGACCGGTAAAGACCAATTTCGGCTATCATTTATTCTGGATTGAAAACATAAAAATGGGTGGTAAACCGGATCTTTCAAGACATTGGACTGATTTGGAAATGATGGCCATTGAACATAAAAAAGCTGATTGGTATTCGGAATGGATTGTTAAAGCTCGCCAGAATTTCTTTATCCAGATAATGGATTAAGAATGTTTTCCACATTATTACCAACAGGATATTAACAATATTTTTTATGCCTTTATTTGTCATTCCTTCTGCTAATATTTACGTTTTTACCCTGAATTACCCCCAGCCGCCTATTTGTTATCCACATAATGTTATCTCTTAACTAAACAACTTGTCGTACGAAAAAAGACACTGGTTAGCCGTTTTCAAGTACTCTCTATTAACAATATCCACAGCCCTAATAAATAATATATTTTTATTTATAAGTTATATATATTATTCTTTATTCACTCAAATGATAAAATTTAAAAACGACTTGTTAAAACAAACTGATTGCGGTAACATCATGCACATTAAAAACAAAAAATCGTCAGTAAACCAATAATTAAATTTGGAACATTTATGAAGATTTCCACATCAAAAACTGAATTACAATCAGCATTACAAAAACTATCTAAAGCTACCCCGGTACGCTCCACCCTTCCAATTTTAAACAGTGTATTATTTGTTGCTGAAAATGAGGGGGTGTTATTACGTACCACCGATCTTGAAATAACCATTATTGTTCCACTAGAAGCCAGCTTGGAAGACACCGGGTCGGCCGCCGTTCCATTACATACTTTATTGGAAATAACCAATGAACTTCCGGAGACCCGTATAACGATCTCAATTGATGCTCAAAATCGTGTTGAGTTGAGCACAGAAATGGGTGTTTATGATCTTATGGGAAAACCGGCCGATGAATTTCCAGCGATACCGGACGTAGACAAACAAAAGACATTGTCGATGGCAACGAACGTGATGCGCGATATTATTGATAACACCAGTTTTGCCGTCAGTAAAGATGAATTAAAACCGGCCCTGACCGGTGTTCTTTTCCAGTTTAATGAACAAAATTTAACCTCTGTTGCAACAGATGGCCACCGTCTTGTTAGATATATTCGTACCGACTATCAAACAGATGCTTTCAGTGGTGATATAGTTGTACCACGAAAATTTCTTGGATTACTAGGCAATTTCCTTTCAGAAGAAGATAATATTGATATCAGTCTGGGCGATAAACACCTGATAGCCAGAATAGGTAAAAACACCATTATTACCCGCCTGATTGATGAGCGCTTTCCTGATTATGACACGGTGATTCCGCGCGATAATGAGAAGCGGTTAACCGTGGAGCGCGAAACGATCCTTGGCGCGGTTCGACGAGTTTCAATATTTTCAAATAAATCAACCCACCAGGTAGCGCTGAGAATAATTGATGAAAAAGTGACCATAACAACAGAAGATCCTGAAAAAGCTTCCCGCGCCCAGGAAAATGTATCCGCCTCCTACTCGGGGGATGATTTGGTCATAGGTTATAACGCAAACTACCTAAAAGATATTTTAGCGCATATCAAAGTGGAAAAAATCATCATTGATTTAAAAACACCAATCAGCGCTGGTCTATTCTATCCGGAGGAACAGGCCAACAACAGTGATTTAACAATGCTGTTAATGCCAATCCGATTGAATGATTGACAGTGCCCACCGTTGATGTAATACGGAAATAAATTTATATAAATTTATATTTTTCACTGTTAGCTGTATGTCTGTTAAAGAAATTGCTGTGCACTCATTTCGTAATCATGATCAAGCCCGGCTTAAATTCGGTCCCGGGGTGAATGTCATTTGGGGGGGGAACGGTTCGGGAAAAACATCCATTCTTGAGGCAATTTACCTGTTGGCTTATGGTAGAAGCTTTAGAACCCGTAGATTGTTAGAAACCCTGCAAATTGGGCGCGAGCAGATGAATATCACTGGAATATTTGAACAGGGAAAAGAGCAAAACCAGATCCAACTCAATCAACTGCACGACGGACGTAAACGATTCATCCTCAACGAAAAACCGATTTCAGGGGCACGAGAACTCATTGGTCTCAACCCGGTGGTTGTATTAAGTCCGGAAGAACAAATTATAACCAAAGGTGCACCGGGGAACCGGAGATCATATTTTGACCAGGTTTTTTCGGTGGTTTCCAAAGCGTATGTGGACACGCTGGTTAGCTACACCCGGACTTTGAAACAAAGAAATGCCGCCTTAGTAAGGGTAGCAACAGATAATGCTCCGGTATCGATGATCACGGCCTGGGATGATACATTAGCCAAAAATGGAAATAAAATCTGGCGCGAACGAATTCAATACATTAATGAATTTTCAGGTTTATTGCAGAAAGTAGCGCATGATTTCACTATTGGTGACGTAAAATTATGCTTGCAGCACACTCCGGACACTGCGCTCACAATCGACGAACATAAAAAAATATTAGGACAATCCTTAAAAAATGATATACGTCGCGGATATACTGGATCAGGACCCCACCGGGACATATATGAAATCGGATTTAATGGTGAAGATCTTCGTAAATTCGGGTCTCAGGGAGAACATAAAATCACCATGGTGTTAATTAAGATGGCCGAGGCCCGGTTTATTAGAAAACATACCGGGAAAGGACCGACAATTATACTGGATGATCTGTTTGCCAAATTGGATTTTCAGCGTAGCGATCAAGTGCTATCTGCTTTAGGAAAGGACCTTCAAACGATAATCACAGCCACCGATATTATTGACCTAGAAAAAAAGGGTGTTAACCCATCCGGTTCCAATGATACCAGCTACCACTTGGGATTGAATTAATGGCCCAAAGCTTAAAGGATGTGTTAGATTCTTTTTTAGATAAAGCCGGTTTGGCCACCGGCATTAGCCAACAACAGGCGCTGCAGAACTGGGAAGAGGTTGTCGGCAGTACAATTGCCAAAAACACGACCCCTGAAAAAGTTGAGCACGGAATTTTAATCGTAAGAACAACAACACCGTCTTGGCGCCAAGAATTATTATTCAAGAAGTCACAAATAATTGACAAAATAAATGCCTCTTTAGGAAAACAAACGATAAAGGATATTCGTTTTATATGACACAGCAGAAACCAAGCGATAGTAAGTATAGCGCCGAAAAAATACAGGTTCTGAAAGGACTTGAAGCCGTCCGACGTCGTCCGGCCATGTATATTGGAGACGTTAGTAAACGCGGGCTTCACCATTTGATATTTGAAGTTGTTGATAACAGCGTGGATGAAGCCTTGGGAGGCTTCTGTAGTAAAATTAAAGTTGTATTGGAAAAAGATAATCTAATCAGCGTGGACGACAATGGTCGCGGTATTCCGGTCGACATTCATAAAGGAGAAAAGAAGCCAGCCCTGGAAGTGGTAATGACCGTATTGCATGCCGGCGGAAAATTTGATAAAGGTTCTTATAAAGTTTCCGGTGGCTTGCACGGCGTCGGTGTTTCGGTAGTTAATGCCTTATCTGACCATTTAATTGCCGAGGTTTACCGTGATGGCAAAATCTATCGGCAGGAATATGTCAGAGGAAAAACCATCACCAAACTGGAAGTAGTTGGAAAAAGCAAACGAGCCGGCACTAAAATCAGTTTTATACCCGACGCTGAAATTTTTAAAGAAAGAGATTTTGAATATCAGATTGTTGCTGATCGTTTGCGCGAATTGGCCTATCTGAACAGTAATTTGGAAATTTTACTGGAAGATCGACGCAACGAAGAAGTGACTAGTGACATCTTCCAGTTCAAAGGTGGATTAAGTGATTTTATTAAATATCTGGATGGGCATGCCCACCCCCTGCACAACAAAGTCATTACCGTCAATCGCAGCACAGGGGAGGTTCCAGTAGATGTTGCTTTGCGCTATAATGATAGCTATACCGAGAATATCCTCAGCTTTGTTAATAATATTAATACTATTGAGGGCGGAACGCATCTGTCCGGATTCCGCACGGCTTTGACCAGGGGTCTGAATACCTATGCCGCGCGGAACAACCTACTAAAAGGTAAAAAAGGCGAAGGTGTATCATCCCTTGGAGGTGAGGATTTCCGGGAAGGTTTAACGGCGATTCTCTCGATTAAGGTGCCGGAGCCGCAGTTCGAAGGTCAAACCAAGACCAAACTAGGCAATAATGATGTTAAGGGAATTGTTGACTCTACTGTATTCGAAGGAATACTGGATTTTCTGGAACAAAACCCCCAAATAGGGAAACGAATTATTGAAAAGGCGGTCCTCGCTGCTCGTAGCCGACAGGCGGCCCGGAAAGCCCGTGAACTTATCCGCCGTAAAAGCGCATTGGATGGTGGTTCTTTGCCCGGTAAACTGGCTGATTGTTCCAGCCGTGACCCGCTAACAAGTGAACTATACCTGGTTGAGGGAGACTCCGCCGGTGGATCTGCCAAACAGGGACGCGACCGGCGATTCCAGGCTATCTTGCCATTGCGGGGGAAGGTCATTAATGCCGAGAAAGCCCGGATTGACAAACTACTGAATAATAATGAAATCCAAATGATTATCACGGCCCTTGGCGCGGGCTTCGGCGGCGACCCGGATAACGATCAAGACAGGACGGGAACCGAGTTTAATATGGATAAACTGCGTTACCATAAAATAATAATTATGACCGATGCAGATGTTGACGGCAGCCACATTCGTACTCTCCTGCTAACTTTCTTGTATCGCAAAATGCCCGAACTGGTAACCGGTGGTTATGTATATCTGGCTCAACCGCCATTATACCGGCTGCGTAGCGGTAAAAAATTATTATACGCTTACGATGAAAATGAACGCGAGATTCTATTTGAGCGCTTGAAAAGGGAAAGAAAAACCCAAAAAGTTGATATTCAACGCTATAAAGGTTTAGGTGAAATGAACCCGGATCAACTTTGGTCCACAACCATGGATCCGGAACGCCGCTCATTGCTGCAGGTCACTATAAACGATGCCGTAGAAGCATCGATGACCTTTACGGACTTGATGGGCAGTGATGTTGAAGCTCGTCGTAAATTTATCGAAACCAATGCCAAGTTTGTTGTAAACCTGGATGTCTAATACAAAAGATAGACCATAGAGTTAAGTTTTTAAAATTAGAGGAATAATGTGGATATTTCCAGAGAAAATATTATAAATCGCGATATAGTTGAAGAGATGCGCGAAAGCTATCTCAATTACTCCATGTCGGTAATTGTGTCACGTGCTTTGCCGGATGTACGGGATGGCCTTAAACCGGTGCATCGTAGAATTTTATACGGCATGAACGATTTAGGCGTACAATGGAACCGTTCCTCCAAGAAATCCGCCCGGATTGTCGGTGATGTGATGGGTAAATACCATCCCCACGGAGACTCTTCGGTTTATGATGCGTTGGTGCGAATGGCGCAAGATTTCTCTCTTCGTTATCAGCTTGTAAAAGGCCAGGGTAACTTCGGATCGATAGATGGAGATAGAGCGGCGGCCATGCGGTATACCGAAGCCCGGATGACTCGCATAAGCGGTGAAATGTTGCATGACCTGAATAAGGATACAGTTGATTTCGTTCCCAATTTTGATAATACCCTCAAGGAACCGGAGGTATTACCATCTACCATACCAACCCTGCTTATCAATGGTTCGGAAGGTATTGCCGTTGGTATGGCCACCAAGATTCCACCGCATAATCTGACCGAAATCGTATCAGCTACAATTGCCTTGATTGAAAATCCGGAAATGACAGTTGCTGAATTAATGGAATATATCAAAGGACCGGATTTTCCCACGGCGGCCCTAATACAGGGGATCGATGGGATCAAACAGGCCTACGAAACGGGGCGCGGCAAAATACTGATGCGGGCACGAGCAGTCGTGGAAACCAATAAACAGGGCCGCAGCAGTATTATTATCAATGAGATACCCTACCAGGTTAACAAAGCAAATCTGATACAAGCTATTGCCAGTTTGGTGCGTAGTAAGCGCGTGGAAGGCATCTCTGATGTGCGTGATGAATCAGACAAAGATGGTATTCGGATTGTGGTCGAGACCAAGCGGGATGCTATTCCCGAAGTAATCCTGAATCAACTGTATGCTTATACACAATTGCAGGAGACCTACGGAATAATTTTATTAGCTCTGATAAATAATGGTATACCGAAGCTATTGACGCTGCGCCAGATGATTCAGCACTTCATCGATTTTCGCCATGAGGTGGTAGTCCGCCGAACGAAATTTGATCTGAAGGTGGCCGAAGACCGCGCACATATTTTGGAAGGCCTGAAGATCGCGTTGGATAACATCGATGAAGTGATCGCGATTATACGTGCCAGTAAAGATGTCAGTCATGCTCGGGAAGGCTTGATGAGTTCATTCGATCTTTCTGAAAAACAGGCTCAGGCAATCCTTGATATGCGACTGCAAAAATTGACTGGCATGGAAGCCAGTAAAATTGTTGCCGAGTACAAAGAACTCATTCAACTAATCTCCAGGTTAAAAGGTGTTCTGGAAAGCCGGATCCAGCAGATGGCTATAATAAGAGAAGAGCTTGAAAATGTTCGCGCTGTTTACGGCGATGAGCGGCGTACGGAAATTCTTCCATATGGCAAAGATTTTTCTATTGAAGACATGATTGCCGAAGAAGATACGGTATTAACTATTACCTATAATGGCTATATCAAACGTACTCCTGTCGGAACCTATAGGAGTCAACGTCGCGGCGGTCGCGGCCTGCAGGGCGCCACGGCTAAGGACGATGATTTTGTTGAGCATCTATTTATTGCCAATACCCATAATTACATGCTCTTTTTCACGGACCTTGGGAAGTGCTACTGGTTGAAAGTACATGAAATTCCCCAGGGTGGAAGAGCCACTCGTGGGCGAGCTGTCGTTAATTTAATTGGGTGCCAGCCCGGGGAGAAAGTCGAGGCATTTGTTAGCGTAAAAGAATTTGATGATCAGCATTATATCATCATGGCTACCAAAAGAGGACAAGTAAAGAAAACAGTTTTATCCGCTTATGGTCATCCCCGCAAGGGCGGAATCTATGCCATCGATATTCGTGAAAACGATGAGTTGATCGATGCTCGTATCACAGATGGTGACGATGGTATTATTCTGGGTACCAGGGAGGGAAAATCGATTCGATTTTCAGAACGAGACATTCGTACCAGCGGACGAAAAACCATGGGTGTGCGCGGAATCAGGTTGGCAATAGACTCGGACGAAGTTGTTGGTATGGTGATCGTTAAGCGTGAAGGAACCATCTTGGTGGCTACAGAGAAAGGCTACGGTAAGCGTACCGATGTGATCCAATACCGGATTCAGAGTCGAGGCGGCAAAGGAATTATGACAATGCGAACCACTGATAAAACAGGGAAAATGGTCTCAATAATGGAGGTAGTTGATACCGATGATCTGATGGTAATAACCAATCGCGGCGTACTTATTCGTCAACCGATTTCGACGATCCGTACCATTGGACGTGTAACCCAAGGCGTGCGTTTAATTAAGCTGGATCTGGGTTCCAGTATTGCATCGATCACTCGGGTTGTTCGCGAAGATGAAGATTTGGATACTAAAACAGAAGAACCAGAGATCACCGGCGAAGAAAAAGAAGTTTGATATGTCAACGATAGCGGAAAGGCTATCGCAGGTTCGCGATAATATTGCGGCGGCCCAGGCTTACAGTGGTGTGCGGCATAAAGTTACAATTGTTGCTGTAACTAAAACACATGACCCCGAAGCTATTATAAATATTTACAATGCTGGAAATACAGTAATCGGGGAAAACAGGGTTCAGGAGGCGGCCGACAAATTTCCGCGCCTACCACACCTTCCGGGACTGGTAAAGCGTATGGTTGGTCACCTACAGTCCAATAAAGTCAACCGGGCGCTTGAAATATTTGATACTATCGATGCCGTTGATTCGGTAAAATTGGCTGATAAAATAGCCAGCAGGGGTCGGCGCCTTGGTACCGATACACCGGTATTATTGGAAATCAATACCAGCGGAGAACAATCCAAGTTCGGTTTTAATCCTGAAGATGATCAGGCCTTGCTGGCATGCTGTTCCCTGGCTGGAATCGCGGTTAATGGATTAATGACCGTTGGGCCCTTGGGAGCGGATCCACCCGAGATTAGATCCGCCTTTGCCTTATTGCGGAGAATCAAAGAGGATCTGAACCAACAATTGAGGGCTGAGTCATTGATTATCAAAGTACTATCCATGGGTATGAGCAGTGACTACCAAATTGCCGTTGAGGAGGGTAGCACGATGGTGCGCTTGGGAACGACCCTTTTTGGACCGCGGAAAGAATATCCCTGATGGAAAATAGCTGCGATAAAACAGCAATCTATTTGATTGCTTGCCTCGAAGCTTGGGGCGTGGATCTGAATGTTGATAAACGGATCGCGGGGCATAATATTGGTCAATATAAAGGAAGGGCTTTTTTATGGCCGCAAGGGTTAACAGCCGAGATTGTTAATCCCTATAATTTTGATAAGTTGAAAACCACGTTGCCAATAACTGATTTATTAATTGTTGACCGGTTGATTGGCATAGATGAATTGGTTGGTATTTCCGGACATGTAAATCGGTGTGGCACAAATTTTTTAATTGGCCAAACCCCCTATCAGGACAACCCCTATTTTCCCGATTCAAGCAATATTTATCAGAAATCACCAAAACTTAAAAATATTACGGTTCACACAGTAGGACCAAAGCGCTTTAAACAGGTCTTTAAAGATGGTCAGCCAATCATTAGTGAGGGCCTGGCCTTAATTGCTATGGTTGCCTACTATGTGGGGTTGGGAATAAAAGCCGTTGGGATCCCCCCAAATAAAAAAAACCTGTTTAATATCAACGAAATCTTATAATTGTCTCTGTTAATACCGAAATAAAACACAAACTGTTTTATTTCCTTTCGTAAAGTTCTTGACTTTGTCTGTTATTTGGATATACTGTTTTGAGTAATTATTAAGTATATACTTACAAATTCGCGTTCACTTACCAACGGAGGAATCGGTATGAACACTGCAGAAATAAACAAAATTCTGTCAGAAAAGCTGGGAAAAACACAAAAGGAAACGCGAGAAATCCTTGAAGTCACTGTAGGTGTGCTGGCAAATACACTTGTAGAAGAAAAGAGCTTCACCATTCCAGGACTGGGAACGTTTGGTGTTAAACTTCGCGCTGCGCGCAACGCCTTTAATCCGGCCTTAAAAGCGATTGTTAAACTACCACCGGTGAAAGCAACTTTCTTTCACTCATCGGTTGGCTTGAAAGCACGAGTCCAAGAACAGGGTCAAATAAATGAATAAAATAACCTTTTCTGAGCTGATTGAACAAGTATCCGGCGCAACCAACCTAAGCAAGCAAGCCTGTCATGTTGTTTTAAGAAACTTGGCAGAAACAATCGAAGAAGGTTTGGTCCGGGATGGACAGGTACGCCTTAAAGGACTGGGAACCTTCCGTCTTCGTCAAGTGGCACAGCGTCAGGGTATTAATCCTCGAACGGGTCAACCAATTATTATTCCGGGACATAACAAAATAGTATTTCACCCCAGCATCGATATTAAAAACCAGCTTAATGAAAATCTGGCGCGTATCGTTCCCCCGCTGCCGAAAGCGACTGAAAAACCAATAAAAGAAATGTCCGGAACCAGATCGTTGCGGGATTTTTGGAGAACAAATAAAATAATTCAATATAGCAGCGGTGCCGCCGCCCTGGCGCTAGTGATTCTTATTGGGTCGTTGTGGTTAGGTGGTGGTGATAAAATTGAGCACGATACAGCCTCAACCGCTGTTGTCGCCCCGGTGGATATACCAGAACCAGCCGAAATAACCGCCACACCTGAGCCACAACCAGAACAGCAACTGGTGGCGCCCGCAATTCAGGTTGATGTTATAACTTCTATTGAACCACCACCGGTTAATATTGTGGCCGAAGATCCAATTATCATACATGCGATAAAATCAGGTGACAATTTATGGGCACTGGCTAAAGAATATTATGGCGACCCATATCTGTGGCCATTGATTTATGAGCACAACAAGGACATAATTGCTAATCCGGACATGCTGTTGCCGGGCACAAATGTACATATACCCACCTTGGTTGGTAGCGTTAAAGAATTAGAAAGGTTCGATATTGATTGGCTGGCCAGGGCCAATGCTTTGGTATATCAGGTATATTCGCAAAGCAACACACCGGGTGCCCAGGATTTCCTGAAAGTTGCCCTTAAATTGGATCCCGGCATTGCTGAAAAACTTGGCATTAATAAGATTCCAAGCGATATTTTGGTTACTCAGGCTCGCGAATAAACACATAGTCGATCTATCTCCTTAAATATACTTGCCATCGCTCGATAATCGCCAGGACCTATGACCTATACACAATCATAGAAAAACAAGATACAGTGTAAATACATACCCAACCGGTAATCAAAAAGTTTTCCGCAAGTGCGACACACAATATATTTCCATATACATTATGTTTGCTATCGACGGTGTTGTGGACAAATTGTTTATATTTATCAAAAAGTATTCAAGCTATTCTCTATGCCTGTCAAGACTCTATTACGGGACCGGCATATAGCCTGAACAATCTTCTTGGCCGAGAGTATTGATTAACCGGATGATGTAAATAATAGTCACAAACAAAAAACAGGCTTCACTTTACGTGTGTTATTATTTTAACTTCAGTGTATAAAAAATTTGGTATTGACATAATGAAAAGAAGGTTTAGTTGCGGTTTATTTAATTGGATATCTGGTAACACTGCAAGTTTAAAAAAGCTTTGGCCGTTTTTGATAATGATAACAGTATTATTAGCAGCCTGCAGTCCCAAACACCCCGGCGAGACAGAACTGATAATCACAAACTCACGGGATTATGATGTCAAAGTGTACGCCGCATTAGCTGTATCCCCAGCAGAAAAAAGAAGTGGGTTATCACAATATGATATGATTGAGTTTAATGAGGGGATGCTATTTATCTATGGAAATAACCGACATATTGCTTTTAACATGCGAGGTGCGAGGAATGATATATCGGTAGCGTATTTGGATAGCACAGGGACAATAAAAGAAATTTTTAATATGATTATTGATCCTAATATTGTTTACCGGTCGACAGAAAAATGCCGATATGCTTTACAGATGACTTATGGCTGGTTTTTGGAGAACGAAATACTGCCCGGCGATTCTGTACAGATAGCCCACGAAATAAGGTCTATCAAACCCCTGTTTTAATCAGCCTTCGCTCCGATTCATCGGAACTACGGCGGACAAGAAGGCTTGGTTAAATTCCTCGCTGCTTTACACGGAACAATAGGGCCAGGAATTACATTGGAGTTCATAATATTTGATTAAATTTTTAAAATCTTTAAAAAATTATTCAGATATATCAACCGGTTTTCGATCTTGTTTTAGCTGGCTGTGTTTATGTTTGTCTATTAGGCGCCTTTCTTTAACAGCTTGTGAAGGCCGTGTCTTTTTGCGATAAACAGGTTTCAAAGCAGCATATTTTATAAGTCCGACCAAGCGTTCCAGTGCTTCGCGTCTATTCTGCGCCTGGGTGCGATAACGTTGGGCCTTGATAATCAGTACTCCCTTTTTTGATACTCGCTTACCGGCCGATTTAATTAATCTTATTTTTATTTCTTCAGTTAAAGTGGATGAATTGCGGACATCGAACCTTAAGTATGCAGCGGTGGAAACCTTATTAACGTTTTGTCCACCAGGACCTGAAGAGCGTGTATAACTAAATTTCAATTCATCATCCGGGATACTGATATTCTCAGTAATTTTTATCAATGTTGGAGATCTACGGTTTATGATTATTGGTTTAATCGTGCAAATAAATTTTCTAGATTTTTATAGATTTCACCGGTCAATGTAATCGCGCGACCGGTCTTTCGATTTACCAGGACAAAGGTAACCAGCGCATCGGCTACCGGGGTTGAATCAGAAGCTAATACAATCCGCTGGTCGAAAATGATACTCTTGTTACCGATTTTAGAAACAGAAGATAGTATTTCCAAATCATCACCCATATTTGCCGGATGTTTATAGTTAATATTGATATTAACCACCGCGAGCCCATATCCTGCTGTATGCCATTTTTCGCGATCAACCGTATCGTCTAACATGGCCCACCGCGCCTCCTCTAGGAACTCCAGATAGCGGGCATTATTTACATGACCGTAAAGGTCAATATGGTAGCCGCGAACTTTTATTTTAGTTTTGTGTGTCACAGTATCATTTCTCAATTTTATGGTTTAAGAGCTTTGGCAATCTGAGCCCCTAACTTAACGTTGTTTAGGGCTAGCTTGATATTTGCCTGCAGGCTTCTACCTTTTGTCAACTTTACAATTTTCTTTAAAAGATAGGGTGTGACCTTTTTGCCGCGAATTCCTTCTTTGAGGCATTTATCCAGAGCTATGTTTATATAACTCTCCATTTCTTGGTAAGGAATTTCGTGGCTTATGGGTATTGGATTAACAACCAATATAGACGAGGTTATCTTAAGAGTTTTGTTGGTGGTATGGATGGCTACAATGTCCTCTGGTGAATCCGCGCGCGCTGGAACTGTATACCCGGACTTTTGGGAATAAAAAGCGGGAAAAACGTCTGTTTGATACCCGATAACGGTAACTCCATCGGTTTCTAAATATTCCAATGTAAGCGGGATGTCAAGTATTGCCTTAACGCCAGCCGATACAACCACTAACGGAATTTTACCCAACACGCGTAAATCTTGTGATATATCGAAGGTGGTTTCTCCATAGCGATGGACGCCGCCAATACCCCCGGTAGCAAAAACCTCTATGCCAGCGCTGTGCGCGATATGCATTGTTGCCGATACGGTTGTTGCCCCGGATTGTTTGCCGGCAACGGTGGTGGCAATATCCCGCACAGCTACCTTGTTGATATTTTGACCCACCGTTAATTCATTCAGGGAGTGTTCATTAAGACCGATTTGAATTTTACCGCCAATAATAGCTATAGTTGCGGGGATAACCCCCTGTTTGCGCACAATATTTTCTGCCTGTTGGGCGAATTCTAAATTATCGGGATAGGGCATCCCGTGACTGATAATGGTTGATTCCAGCGCCAATACGGGTAAACCACTATTTACAGCGTCCGATACTTCTGATGAAAAATGTAATAAACTTGTTTTCATGGCGGGTGATAATATCTATAAAAGTAATTATAGCCAACAACTCATGCCCAAATTCCGACATTGACATGAAAATTGGGTACCTATTTAGATTTATTTGATTGCAT
>JABMQW010000071.1 GCA_013203115.1 Fidelibacterota bacterium | reverse complement strand
TTCCACCACAACGTACTGATCCGGCTATGGATATATGCCGATTCCAGAATCATTCCGCCCACCAGTCCCGCTATCATTCCGCCAACCCGCACGGAAATTTCCGAAGGCGTCATAATTGCCAGCATCAGCCCGGGAAACAAAACCAGAATGGCTGTTGGAATGGTTGGAAAATGAAATTCACTGCGGCGGATATAATTGGCAATCCATATTCCCGTAAACAAGAGTACAAACCCGATCGTCCAGCCACCAATAACATCTCCGGGAAAATGAACACCGAGATAAATACGGGAAAGACCAATGAAAAAGATTAATAGGGCGAACCATCCATAAACTGATTTTCGGTTGGAGTTGCCCAGTGCCCAGGCCAGATAGCCCCATAATACAATGGCTCCTTGGGCGTGTCCACTGGGGAAACCATAATGCTCAGCAGCAATCAATCCTGTCCCGGCCGGCCGCGGCAACTGAAAAAATTCTTTGAATTCGTAATTAAGCCAGAAATTCAACAGTAATATAATCGCTAATGGCAATACATCCCGTTTACGCCAACACCATACTAATATCGGCAGGATCAATAAATAGAATTCCTCATTGCCCATAAAAGTAATAGCTTTCATGGTCATCACTAACCAGTCAAAGTCAAATTGCTGCAAAAAAAGAATCAATTCCATGAATTACTCCCCATTTCTTTGATAAAGTTAAACTGCTTTCGGCGCTTAAAAAATAATTGTAATCTTCCGTGACTGTGGAATACTTTCAGTCCCTGAATTTGATTTGGGAACTCCGGTATAGAATTGACTCGCTGGATTAAAACCGAGGAATGCCCATACACCTTTTTGACCGCGTTTCACTAAATTTGTAAATGAAGAGTATTAAATGATAAGTGAAGACTCCGCTCAGCTAATTGGTCTTGACCAAGAAATGCAATCCATGGTGCTGGATACGATCCGCCAACTGCGCAAAAAACTACTAACCAAAGACCTTATCCTGGAATGGGATAAACATGAGTATTTCCCTGAGGAAGTGATCCGGGAAATGCTAAGCCCGGAAATTGGTCTGCAGCTAGTCTTCATTCCCGAAGAGTACGGCGGTATGGGCGGCGGTGCCCGGGATTCCTGTGCCGTGACCCGGGAAACATCAAAAATCTGTCTCGGTATCAGCACTGCCTTTTTTGCCCTTCATTTGGGATCCGATCCGATTTTGGTCGGGGCAACAGATGAACAGAAAGCAAAATGGCTGGGAAAAATTGCCGATGGCAAATCCCTGGTAGCTTATGCCGTAACCGAAGCCGGTGCCGGTAGCAACCTGGCGGCCTTGAAAACCAAGGCCGACGCAGTCACCAATGAATCCGGCGAAGTTACTGGCTACCGACTGAATGGCAGTAAACAGTTTATTACCAATGGCGGTTACGCCGATATTCTGACCGTGCTGGCCAACACGGCTGATGGTCCCGCCTTTTTTATTGTGGAAAAAGGCATGCCGGGCCTTCAATTAGGGAAAGGCGAGCAAAAACACGGAATACGAGCCTCCAATACTTCTCCGATTGTTCTGGAAGATGTGTTGGTACCAGCCAAAAACCTGATCGGCGGTGTCCCCGGCAAGGGAATGAAACAGGCCAACCAGGTTTTTGGTTATACCCGCCTGATGGTAGCAGCCATGGCCTTGGGGGCCGCTGAAGAGGCCATGGGAATCGCCACGGAATATGCCCAGGAAAGAATCCAGTTTGGTTCTCCCCTCTCTGAGAAGCAGGGCTACACCCATAAGCTGATTGTTCCCAATATTGTGCGCCTCACGGCCAGTTCCGCCTATATAGATCAGGTTGCCCTGCGTTTTGATTCCGGGGAGGAGGGGCTGTTGGAGGAAGGCTCGATCGCCAAATACTTTACCACCGAAGTAGCAAATATTGCCGTTGATAACTGTGTCCAGGCTCTTGGTGGCTACGGTTATATCAGCGAATATGAAGTTGAGAAAATCCGCCGTGATGTACGGATAACCAATATCTATGAAGGTACCAGTGAAATTCAACAGAACATAATCAGTATGTTCCGCTGGAAGAAAACAGTAAAAACAAAGGGAGGATTTTACAATTCGATAGCTGTAGAGCTGGTTGATCTCCACGGTGAACAGAAGAACATTGGTGCCGGTTTCCTGGCTGGTGCGGCTCGGGTGCTCAATGAAACCGTCCAGTTGGTTCACAAAAACAAATTATCCAGGAGCCAGCATGTAATGTTTCTCCTGTCGGATATGATTTCCTGGGTTGAGGTTGGTGCGGCCCTGGCACAGAAGGCCGGTACCGCGACGGTTGAGAATGATGAAAATGCCCGGATGCTACAACTTTCCGCCCGGATTTTTGCTCATGAAGTTGCCACGTTGGTCATCGCGAAAGCGGAAGAAATTCTACTGGGCAGCGGCAGTTTTGACAAAAAAAGTATTTGCGAATTCAGGAATCGGCTAAACCTGGCGGATTTAGCCCTCAGTGCCGAGGGCGTCACTAGTACTATGGATGATCTAAGCAATATCATTTTCGATCGGCAGTAACAGAACGGTGGAACGTAGCCGGAACAAGAGCTATTTCCAATTGTTAAGGTAGATATCCAGAGCACGAATTTTAATCAAGGGGGACAGATAAGGAGTAGCTAAGTCAAGTAATATGAGTACAGATAAATTAAAATCAAAATTTAATCAAGACGAGATCAAAGCTGCCGGCGAGGGTACCCTGCTCGGAAGTTTCAGTGGCAAGCTCCCACTGCCGCCCATGTTGATGATCGACCGCATCCTACATATTTCCACAGAAGGCGGTAAATACGGTAAAGGAAAGATTAAGGCCGAACTGGACATAGATCCGGCTAACTGGTTTTTCAAATGTCATTTCAAGGACGATCCGGTAATGCCTGGCTGCCTCGGTCTGGACGGGCTCTGGCAGTTGTTGGGATTCTTCCTGTCCTGGGCTGGCGGACTTGGCAAAGGACGCGCGCTCGGTTGCGGTAAAGTAAAGTTCAAAGGACAAGTCCGGCCCTATCATAAACTGGTTTCCTACGAACTGGATATTAAAAAGCTGATCACCAGACCGGTCTACATGGCCTGGGCTGACGCCGTGATGAGGGTAGAGGAAAAAGTAATCTATTTTGCCGAAAACCTCCAGGTAGGCTTATTTCCCGCGTTGACTTGGGATTACGGCGACGATCCGGCTCTCGATCCGTTTTAACAGCGCAAAACGACTATTAACCTGAGGGGGTTTTATGGCTTTACGCTGCGGCATAGTTGGCTTGCCAAATGTTGGTAAATCCACCATCTTTAACGCCCTGACGACCTCTTCCGTCCCGGCTGAAAATTATCCTTTCTGTACCATCGATCCCCATATTGGTGTGGTGCCGCTGCCGGACCCACGCCTCGTTAAAATCGCCCGGATTCACAATTCCGCCAAGACTACTCCCGCTACCGTTGAATTCACCGATATTGCCGGTCTGGTACGGGGCGCCAGCAAAGGCGAAGGGCTCGGCAATCAGTTTCTGGGACAAATCCGGTCAGTGTCGGCCATTATCCATGTGGTGCGCTGTTTCGATGACGATAATGTAATCCATGTGGAAGGTTCAATTGATCCTGTCCGGGATGCGGAATTGATCGAAACCGAATTACTGCTGGCGGATTTGGAAACGATCGGTAAGCGCATCGAAAAAAACGCCAAAGCCGCCAAGGTTGGCGATAAAACGGCCAAGAGCGAGCTGGTATTACTGGAACGCCTGCAGGAACATTGCAACGCCGGAAACAGTGCTCGCACACTTCAGGTTACAAATGACGAAGCGGTCGTAATTCATTCCCTGTTTCTGCTCACGTGCAAGCCGATCCTGTATGTGGCCAATGTGGGTGAAGCCGAATTTGCCGATCCGGGGCGCAGTAATCTGCCCCAGCAATTGTTTGATTTCGCAGAAAAGGAAGGTAATGCCGCCATCCGTCTCTGTGGTCAATTGGAAGAGGAATTAGCCTTACTGGATGAAGACGAACATACCCTTTTTGCCACGGAATACGGCCTCGCTGAATCAGGTCTGGACAAGCTGGTTCACGCCGCTTTCAAATTGCTGGGACTGCTAACCTTCTTCACCGCCAATCAAAATGAGGCTCATGCCTGGAATATACCGCAAGCAGCTACAGCCTATGACGCCGCCGGTGAAATCCACACCGATTTCCAGAAAGGCTTTATTAAAGCGGAGGTATTCAAATATGCTGACCTTACCCGTCTGGGTTCGGAAAAAGCTCTAAGGGAAGCGGGACTGGCGCTTTTGGAAGGTAAAGATTACTTGGTGGAAGATGGGGATTGTATTTTATTTAAGTTTAGCGTATAAAGAAGTTAGGGCGTTGGCGTAGGGGGTTTAGTGGTTACACAGCAGAGCAGTGTAATCAGAGAAATATCAAAATTTAGCAGTGTTCTTGCGCCTATGCGGCAATAAATGTCATTAGTTTTCAGAAAGTCATTGAGGACCGAGAATATTATACATCGAACAAGCCTGCCCGACTAAATCATTCGGTTGGGGATAAATGATTTGAGAAGTAAGCTTATGTGGATACTTCTAAAATCTTCATTCATTATTCGTTATTCTTAAATATTATTTTGTAATCCAGGTGGACATATTGACGTAGTGGTTAAAGTCCAAGATTCATCTTTTAAAAACTATAATTCAGAATTTCTTTTCTCTACGGTTAATCAATCTTCCTCTTCATCGTATTCATCTTCGTCTTCGTACTCTTCATCCTCATCTTCTTCGTCTTCGTCGTCATAATATTCCGGCGGATAAGAGTAAGCATAGGGGTCGTATTCACCGTAATCGTATTCCTGCTCCGGTTCCTCTTCTTTTTCCGGGGGCGGCGCTTCTTGCTTGATTACAATTATTCGTGGTTCGGTTTCCGCTCCGGCTTCTTTACCGATGGCTTTTTCCACCAGATTTCGATCAGCCTGACTCAGTTGTGATTCAATTGTCAGGTCCTGTTTACGGCTCATGGTACGGAATAACACACCAGCCATTATGGTAAAGAACAGAATTAAAATGGCGTAGATCAAACCTTCAAGCTTGAACATATAGCCACCAAAGATATCCTGTTCCAATCCGGTGGCCAGAAACATACTGAAAGCCATCAATACACCAAATAATATAATAAAATTGCCAAACGGTTGCGGGGGTCGGATTTCAAATATCAACAGATAGATGAACCAGAGTAAAATGCCGGCTGTGGCCAAAATCAGACCTAAATAAAAATTTTCAGCAGCCAATGCAAATACATAGCCGATGATGGCGCCAATCGGAATAATATAACCGAGACCTGACTTCAAGTCATTATCCATCTTTAGAACTCCCTTTAACCGGAACTAATTTTATATCATGAAAATAGACCGGAATCTAATTACGGATGAACAAATTTTTCGCTACAAATTGAAAGTAATACAACCTAAAAGCAAGTGTTTTAACCTATATTATTCACCACAAAGCCGCAAAGACCACAGAGATTATTAATAACAAAAATTTTACAACAATTATAATTGCAAAAGATCATTACACATTTCCAAATTAATATTTTCCTTTTGTCATTAAATCTATTCGTGTTATTTCGCCTGCCCCGTAGCGAAGTGTACTGGGGTGTAATTCGTGGTCTGACGTTGAAAATCTCGATTTTTCGGGGAATTAATCAGGTTAAATCGGTTGGCAACTTCGTAAAGTGCAATTACTAGCAAGCCGGATAGATAATCATTCCCCTATACGGTAACTTACGGTTAATTTTTAAGGATAATAAGTTCCAATACGGTGATATCAATGAATGAAAAAATTAAAGTCGGCATTATAGGTGTTGGACACCTGGGACAACACCATGTCAAGCATTTTAGTCGCTTAACTGGTGTACAACTGGCCGGTATATTTGATACCGATCAGGGACGCGCCCAAAAAATCGCACAACAATACCCGACCAAAGCGTTTAGTTCGCTGGATGAATTATTGGAATCAGTCGATGCGGTAGCGGTAGTAACTCCAACGCAAACGCATGCGACAGTGGCCGGAAAATGTTTGGAGGCCGGGAAACATGTTTTCATCGAAAAACCAATCACCAAAACTGTGGCTGAGGCTGATAGACTGATCGCTCTGAGCGGCAAGCAGGGCGTTCTGTTGCAGATCGGGCATATCGAGCGTTTGAATCCGGCTCTGTTACCCCTAAAAGATTTTGACCTGCAACCAAAATTCATTGAAGTCCAGCGCCTGGCTCCGTACACCGTGCGCGGGACCGATGTTCCGGTAGTATTGGATCTGATGATCCATGATATTGATATTATTCTATCTTTGGTGGACTCACCGGTGAAAAATATCCGCGCCAGCGGTGTTTCGATCATGACTAAATCGGTAGATATTGCCAATGCCCGGATTCGTTTCCATAACGGTACGGTAGCCAATATCACTGCCAGCCGGATTGCTAAGGACCAGGTCCGGAAGATTAAGATTTTTCAGCAGGACCTGTACGTCACTATCGATCTATCGCTGGGTCTGACCGAAGTCTATCGGATTCTGGACACCCAGAGAAAAGATCCCCATGCTATATTTACTGCCCCGCTTGACCAGGACGGGTACCAACGTCAGATCGTTTATGAAAAACCCGCTATTAAAAAATCCGATGCACTACAAATGGAATTGAGCAATTTCATCGCTGCCATTCAGGGCCAGGAAAAACCAATTGTAGATGGTGCGGCTGGTCGTGAGGCTCTGGCAGTGGCAACTAAAATACAGCAAATGATAATCGACGATCTGCTATAATGGATATCCGCCAATTTTTCTTTAAAAATCGCAGTTATACACCTATTCCGTTGGTGTTGATCCTGATCTATTTTGCCCGCCCAACATTTCTTGGTATTGTTCTTGGTCTATTAGTAATTCTACTGGGTGAGTCGATTCGCATCTACGCTAACCGCTTTGCAGGTGGGGCTACCCGCACTACCAGGGTTGGCGCTGCGGCACTGTGCACGGCGGGTCCCTTTACCTATGTTCGCAATCCGCTTTATGTGGGTAATATGATTATTTATAGCGGGGTGGTCTTTTTCGCTGGTGCACCATCAGTGCCGGCCATGTTAATCCTGACCTGGGCTTTTTTCCTTATCCAGTATTCGTTGATCGTAGCGCTGGAGGAAGAAACCCTAACTGAGAAATTTGGCGAGCAATATCGTGTCTTCTGTAAATATGTTCCACGCATAGTGCCTCGATTCACGGCCTGGCAAAACGCAGATGATCGCATTCCACACACGATTACTAACACATTAAAAATTGAAAAGCGCACCCTACAAAACATTCTGGTTATCCTGATTATCATTTTAATCCGGTCAGTATTCTTATAGCAAATGGATCAACATAAATCGATCACCGGCCTGAAAATATGGGTACAGTAATAACCTCCCCCAGAAATCCGAATGTGAAATTGTTTTTTATTGTCGCCGGGGAAGATTCTGGTGATTTACACGGTGCGCGGCTGGTGGAAGAAATCAGGCAACAGGAATCCAATGCCCGGTTCGTGGGGCATGGAGGTAATAAAATGGCTGCCGCCGGGGTGGAAATACTCGAACATTCGGATAAGCTGGCTGTGATGGGTTTTACCGAAGTTGTAAAGCACTTGGCTTATTTTAAGAAGGTAATGCGAACAACTGTTGAAACTATTGAGCAATTGTATCCCACTCGAATTATCCTGATTGACTACCCCGGTTTTAATCTGCGCTTAGCCCGGTATATTTTCCATCTTGGTATTCCCATCACTTATTTTATCCTGCCCCAAGTCTGGGCTTGGAAAGAAAAGCGTGTTAAGATTATTCGGAAATATTTCGACCAGGTATTATCCATTTTTCCATTTGAAAAAGAGTGGTACCGCAAACGTAAAGTAGCGGCACAATTTATCGGCCATCCCTTTGCAGAAAAATCGGCAGCCGCACTCACACAGGATGAATTTTATCAGAAACATGGTCTAACTGCTGATGAAAAATTACTGGTGCTTTTTCCCGGCAGCCGCCAACAGGAAGTGGATCGGCACTGGCCGGTTTTTCTACCGGCGGCCCAGAAAATTGCTCAAAGCAGTAATTCAATCAGGATAATTGTTGGCAGGGCTCCCCATGTCGAATTAAATCCGCTGCCGGTTGATATTCTTGTTGAAAGCGATGATCCCCAGTTGGCCTTACGCTACGGTCAGGCAGCACTGGTTGCCTCCGGTACAGCAACTTTGGAGGCCGCCGTTTATAATATACCAGCTGTTGTAGCCTATCGCCTCTCGGCGCCGACTTATTACCTGGCGCGATTAATGGTACGCTTGCCTTATGTAGCGATGGTAAACCTGATTGCCGGAAGGCAAGTCGTTCCGGAACTACTGCAAAATCAGCTTACCGTGGGAAATATCAAGCAGGCGGTAACGCCTTTGTTGAACAATACGAATGAGCGGGCAACACTGCTCTCCGGATATGCTGAGGTGCGTCGAGCCCTAGGCGCTCCCGGTGCTTATCGGCTGGCCGCCGAAGCAATTTTAGCTGAAACACGATGAATATTACATCAAAACTTTTCAAATCTATTAAAACCTGGCTGACCATCGTAGCTGGTGGTTGGGTTGTCCGATTGATATATTTTACCAATCGCTTCCATGTACAGGGTGCCCACTATTACCAGGATGCTCTAAGGGAAGGAAATTCAGTTATTTTAGCGATCTGGCACGGGCGCTTACTATCTCCATTCATGTATATGGCGGGGAACAGCTATTACGGTCTGGCTGGAACCCATAAGGATGCTGAATTAATTTCTCGGATCGGAAAACGAATCGGTTGGAAATTTGTAAGGGGATCCAGTTCCGAACGGGGTAGAGAAGCTTATCAGGACATGTTGCGAATTCTCAAAAAGCCCGGAACTTTAGTATACATGACCCCGGACGGACCCAAAGGGCCGATAAAACAATGCAAGCCTGGCGCTATTCGAGCCGCCCAGGCCACCGATGCCGTAATAATTCCCGTCGCTTCCCATTCAACCAGATTCCGTGGTTTTACTAACTGGGACACTTTTGTTGTTGCCAAGGCTTTTGCCCGAACGGAAATAATGTATGGTCCACCATTGCTATTCACGCGGGCTATGGATTTTAAAACCTGTACTGACCGGTTAACTAATGAATTGAATACTCTGGAGCAACAGGTAGATGAACTCACCGGGAATTAACCTGTTCACTAACACTTTTTTGCGCTACCTCCTGTTTCCTCTGGCGCTATTATACTGGGGTATAATTTTCTGGCGCAACCTGTTTTACACCGTCGGTTTTTTTGTCTCCCATAAATTACCTTGCCAGGTAGTCAGCATCGGTAATATTTCTCTGGGCGGTACCGGGAAAACTCCTGCTGTGATTTATCTGACCAAATTGCTGCAATCCAAGGGTAATACGGTAGCAATTATAAGTCGCGGTTATGGTCGTAAAACTACCGGGACGGTCTTGGTCACCAATGGCAAAATTTTAAATCAAACTTGGCAAAACGTCGGTGATGAACCATATCTGATGGCTCATCAGTTGCCCGGAGTACCGATTATTGTGGATGAAAACCGCTACCGGGGCGGTGTATACCTGATTCAGCATTTCGTCCCTGATGTAATCATACTGGATGACGCTTTTCAGCATCGTCAATTAGAAAGGAATCTTGATGTGGTGCTGATCAATGCCCAGGATTCGGTAAACGATAATAAGCTGATACCATTTGGGCGTTTGCGTGAACCCTGGTTTCATCTGCGCCGGGCACACCTGATTTTTTGGACTAAAACCAATTTGGCTGCACCTTCGGCTGCATTAAAAAGCAGAGCTAATAAATTGCCCGTTCCTAATTTTACCAGCACAATGGAAACTGAGTCAGTTCTGATTGGTCTAAAAGATAATTTACCTTTAGATAAAGTAAAAGGGGCCACTTCCATTGCTGTTTCAGCAGTTGGTGACCCGCTTGGATTTGATCGGACCCTGACACAAGGGGGCTTAAAGGTTGTCGCCCATATCCGCTTCCCGGATCATCATGAATACAGCGCTTCCGATATTAAGCGATTATTACAGAAAATGAATGCAGTCCATGCCAAATATATTATTACCACCGAAAAGGATTTATTGAAATTTGCCACATTGAAAGATGCGCAAGATTTATCAATTTATGGTCTGGTAATCCGCTTTACCCCCAGCCTGGGCGGAGAAAATGCACTGTTACGATTGCTGGCGAATTCTAAAAGTTAGGCAGGGCGTTTAAATCTGCACTGCGCCCCAGGCAAACATTACCCCAACAAAAGTCAACAACAGTGGCCAGCCGGTGTTGACAAAATGGCGGTTGCTGGGATCCTCAAATACATGAATCTGGAAATCGTGCGATGTGGCGGCCCCGCGCTCATCCACGACCATGATGATTACATCGTTGGGACCTTTCTGCCCACTGCGTGGTTTCCAGTTAAGCTGACCAGTTTTGGGATTGAAATGGGCGTATTTTGGTAGCCGTAACGGTCTGAAATTGATCCGGTCTTTGTTCAAGTCTTCCACCACCATCTTATAACGGTATTCATAGCCGACCAGGGCTACCGGTTTCGGCGTGGACAGAATATTGGGGTTAATATTTACAAATACCTGGTTAGTCTGAATATCTTCCCGATAACCATCGGAAACCTTGATGGTAAACTTATGCAAATTAATTTGTGATGGTTTGGGTTTCCAAACCACCCGACCGCTCCTGCTCATCTGCAGTCCGGTGGGCGCTTTATGCAACGAATACTGCAATATGGCATCGCTGTTTTTGTCCTCAGCAATTATCTGATATTTGTATAATTCACCAACTAAAGCCGTCGCGCCTGCTTTTGAAATAATAACGGGAGGATGATTAACATAGATATCAAATAGCTTTTCATCTCGCAGATAACCATCGGAAGCCATCAAGCGCACCGTATTGATGCCTACTTGTTCCTTGTCCGGCGTCCAGGTTATCGTACCGGTCAATTCATCCACCTCCATTCCATCGGGAAATTCCAGCAGTGAAAAGCGCGTTATTGGTATCCGTTCCACAGCCACCTTGGGCGGTTTACCTTTATTACCATGGAAAAATTCCCACAACACATCCTTTATGGAAACAGTCCGCTGATCAATGGTTTGGAGAATGACAACCAGACGGCCCTCCTCGTAAAAAATGGAATGCACATATTTCTTAAGATTTAGACGCGATACTGAACCATCTTCACGGCCAGTAGAACCGGTAACATAAACGGCTGGTGCGGTTTCCCATTCTCCGATATAACGGTGAATATTAGTTTTATAAACATCGTCCGCCAGCTTAACACCATAAATGCGGATATTTTTTATTTTTTCGATCGGGATAACGCGGGCAAAGGTCAACAGACTACCGTGGTTCAAGTCGGCTGTTTTGATTTCATATTTGTAGGGCTGACCCAATTCGGCCTGCATAGACG
>JABMQW010000070.1 GCA_013203115.1 Fidelibacterota bacterium | reverse complement strand
GAGTAACTTTAAAATAGAGTTAGGAAGCTAAAACAAGTGTCCGAAAGTCTACAGGAATGGTGTCCGAAACTTCACCGGAATAACTGTCCGAAACCTCCGGAATTTTCACATTTTTAATACTACTAATTAATTCATCCCTGTTCTTCTTTGTCAGAATCAATTCTATTGCACCACCTGGTTTATTCACCTCAGTACCATATTCCAATAATATATCCATCAAGATATTGGGGATTCCTCTTTGTTTTGATCTTACGATTGCGTGATGACTGAGCTTCATAAGATATCAGATTAACAGTACTCACTTTCATCAATTGATATTTTATTATCCAACTCATCGTTTATTGCCATAATGGTATTATCAAGATAAACTCCTATGTATCCAAATATCCACAAGATTGGATCGTCCTTTGGCAATCGACTACGTAGTTTCTTATCAACCGTAGCGTGTTCTTTTTTAAAATCCTCCAATATTTTCAATGCTTTTTTATGCGAATTTAGCCTTGAATCCATAATTGACTTGAGCCGAAATATTATCATACTGACTATTAAACTTTTCTTAACCTTGTATTTTCTAGCCACTTTATCAAGAACTGCATGTGCCTTGGTGCTTAGGAGGATGGAATGTCTGTTAAATTTCCCCATTTTTGGCTGTTCAATCTCAGCTAGATCTTCAACCATTTTTTCCAGCATTTTTTCGTCCTCAAGCAAGGTACTTAATAAATCTTTCTTAGAGCTCCTAAAATATTCAGTCGTTTCATTTAATCGGTTTATCATTTTTTCTGGAAGACTAAATGATGTGCGCTTGTGTTTCTTTGAGGATATGTTCAATTCAACGTCAGTATATATCTTGGGAAGTGATTTTGTTGATCTTGATTCTTTCACTATTTATTTACTCCATTTGTCCTAAGTGCAAGTTACAGCATAATACCGTTAATATCAAGTATTATTACAAAACATAGTTAATTAACTATAATGTAATAATTTTCTTGACAACAGCTTCCCTCCCCCATTAGAAGTAACTAGATTGCTAAATAATGTTTCTAATCAGCCGCATATGAGCGGAGATTTACTTTTTTGATATGACCTTGGGTAAAGGGAATCTTCGGGGTTAAATCAAAATTGAAATTGTAATTTATTTTAGAAGTATCATCTTCCGTGTCTGCACAAAATTCTCCGCTCTAATTGTATAAAGATACATCCCAGCGGCGACCAGTTTGCCTTTGTTATCCCGGCCATTCCAGGAAACCGAATAGTAACCTGGCTCGACTTCCCGGTTTACCGGCACGGCTATCTGCCTCCCCAATAGATCAAATATTGTCAGTGTTATATGAGTTTGTGCCGGTATGTCATAACGCATTACAGTCGTCGGATTAAATGGATTAGGATAATTCTCATGTAAAGCAAATTTTACTGGTATATTGTTACCATCATCAGGGACATACAGAATATTTGTCAGCACGGAAGAACATACATCAGCTTGTTGTATTTCCTCATTCCAGCGCAGCGATGATAACGATATGATGGTCTGGGATTCATTGAAATCATCCTTGACAGTAAATTCCAGGAATCCCATCAAACCCGACTGCCCGTCAGGCAGCGAACCGGCGGCCGAAGACTTGATAATTCCACTATCCGCTTTAGTTTCAATCATAAAATCCTGGTTCAGGGCTACCCATGAAATATCATTAAAAACCAGGTGATCAGGATTGTAACTGAATTCACTTTCAATCGCTAAAATATTGCTGCCGCCGGATAAGTGAAACGGTATAGCAATCGCTGCACCGGAACTGATGGCACTGTCAAACATATTGATCAGACCGGTAGCGTAGTAATCTGCCGTGACTGGGGGCGGCAGTGAATCGATCAAATTGACAATGTATTGCAGGATGATGGTCGCATCCAGGGCCGAAACTGTTGTATCCATGCTTACATTGGCATTAATCAGCTGGTGCTCACTCAAGTCTATATAACCTACCAGGTATTTCAGGATCAGGGAAGCATCATAGGCATGTACGGCACCATCCAGGCTCACATCGCCCAGGATCTGGGCCAGTACGTTGATCCCACCCTGGTGCAGATTAATAAGCCAGTTATTTTCATTAAACTGTACTGAAGTGATCATGATAGGCACAAATCCCGCGAGATCTGAATCGGAGATGACAAATTCAAGCCAAAACAATATTCCAGTTCCAGTTATATCCTCAGATCCGGCACCACTTATCAGCAGGGCGTTATCTGCTAAATTATGTTGAATATTCCAACCTGCAACGCCGGTAAGACAATCGGCCGTTTCCAGGTCCAACAACTGAATCCGGTTAGTGTCATAATCAACACTTATTTCCAGAGAACTTATGCTGCTGTCCATCGGCAGCGTCAGTTCAAACGGAATCAGCAAAGTATCCCCGGAAAAACCTTCAGCAAGACCCACGGTCATTTCAACATTACTGGGATGATCACAATCGGGACAGTAGAATTCCTTGATGGTATAGCCGTAAAAATCAGCCAGGTACATTTTATCGCCGGCAGCATTAAAGGCCGCATCCCGTGGGCATCTAACAATTTCTGGTAAAGTATATCCATAAATTGTAGTATCAGCTGAGGTTCCATACGAAAAGCTCGTACTATCATCAACCACATATTCATTGGCGGCATCGAAACTCCACATTTTATCATCTTGGTCAACACAGGCAATATTCCATAAATAGCCCGCCGGATCCCATAAAGACATACCGGTTGTTAGAACTGGTAATCCAACCGTATCTTCCAGAACATAGGTACCATCAGGCCCCCACTCACTGTAATAGCGTTGGGCGCCACCACCGGTCAGACCGACAAATACCTCTGTTCCATCACTACTGACTCCACCACCTCTGGTGAAAGGCGCCGCATCAGTTACCGTTGTGTACAGGGACAGATCATCCGGATCAAGTACAAACAGGTCTCCACCCCATAGACTCTGGGTGTAGACATAGCCATTATCATCAGTAGCTAAGCTTTGTAGTGGGGTAGCACCATCGGGTGCCGTCCACACGGTCATTGCTTCATAAGTCTGGTAATTGACCTTGTAGACTTCATTCGTGGTGGCAACGATCATATTTCCATCATAGGATCTGGCCATACCGCGGTGGGTTCTACCGTAAACTAATGTGTCCTGGGTACCATCAGAAAATTCCATGTATCTGATCGTATCAATTGAACCATCAGTAGGATCCCATACAAATACTGGTGAACCCCAGATTTTGGCGGTATCCAAATATGCACCTGTACCAGTATCTCTTTCAGTGATTTCATACCTTAAATCGGGGTATCTCTCCAACTCTGGAAGTGTAGCGTCTGCCAATCTACGTTCATACATACTACCAAACCATACCCTCCCAAGCGGATCAACCGCGACAGAATAAGCATTTTTAAAACCTGGTAGATTAATCCCGGCCTCACCTTCGTC
>JABMQW010000069.1 GCA_013203115.1 Fidelibacterota bacterium | reverse complement strand
TTGAATCTTGAAAGTATCACTAAACCTTCTTCTCCTTCTTTCGGCAATACTCATTTTAAATTGTTCTCTTCTTGCCATTTTTGATCACCTATTATAACATTTTGTTGCTTTTTAGTGGTCAACGTATTTCAGGCATTGACAGAATGATGAATTATGAATGTTGAATTGGCGCTGGACAGATTTTACAATTTACAATTCTTCTATGAGATTCCTCAAGCGAACCGGTTAGTTTAAAATAATTTTACCTCGCTGAAGTTTCAGCTTACTGAACCCGGGTGCCGCCAATTGAAATTGATCAACTGCGATTCCAAATCGGGTCTCTAATTCGCGCAGGTCAAACATTACTTCACCGATCATGATAGTTGATTCAGGTTTCAGGGTGATCACATCATTTCGATAGACCGGAATCAGGTCAAACCTCAGGTACAATTCATTCAAATTACTGGTTTTCACCAATTGCATTATTGAATTTAATTCAGGTGCGGAGAAATTTCTGAGTGACTGCAATCGGGGAACGTCTACAATCAGTTCTACTTCTATTACCCGGGGGGAAATATTTGATCGGACAGCTTTCAAGAGCCGCCGGGCCTGGCCACTACTGATCCGGTCAAGCTGATCATAGATCAGGTTTGGGATGTCGGCAGCAGTAATTTCTAGCGGTTCAATCTGCTTTTCAACCGATTGCCTAACTGATCGAGCGGATTTGACCGGTACCTTTCGCTGCTTGGTTATCGTTGATTGCTCTTTTTCAGCCGGTTTTGTCTCTACTTGATCAATTTTCCGGACCTGTTTCGATTCAGTAGCCAGTTTAATTATAATTGTGGATATTTCTTCGTCAGGCTCCGGATCAGGCTTTACATCAATTAATGAATGATCCGTGATTAGGCGGGTTTCAACGACAACAGTATCAGCGGGAATAATATCGGCATCAGGATCGTTTTCGGTGTACCATTTCGGTAACGCTGAGATTTTGATATAATAGGTATAGAAAAAACCGGTAATCAGCAGGATTAAAATCAAGCTGGAACAGATGATTATGGTGGTCCGCTTTAACATGCTAATTCAGAATTCAAAACTCAAAACGATTGTTCATCGGGACGAGCGTTTGAAATGCAGCGCATCCTCGGGGCAGACTTCGATACAGCGCCCGCAGGCATGGCAGTCTGGCTGGGACCATTTTTCTGCTAGGATTGCCGGAATCGAAGGGCAGGGGCTTTTCAATACACAGATATTGCAATCTGTGCACTTGGCACGTTCAAGCTTGATTCTGGTCAAGGCAAAATGCTCCAGCACCCAGCTCAATAGTCCGATCGGACAAACCAGGTAGCAGAATGGTCGGAATATGAATAAACCGGATACTAATGTAACCAGCATTACCAAAATTCCCCATAATTCAAAGTCCCAGTGCAGAAACTCAAATGGATTGAAATATTCGTAAATGCTCAATCCGGCCGTTGCCACAATAATTAGATAGAGTAAAAATAATCCGCTCCTGATGCTATTCGTTACCTTAAAGGGCAGTTTGATTTTAAGCTTTTTATCGCGCTTTTTACCAAAAGAAATTCGATGGACCAGTTCCTGAGTGGCGCCTACCGGGCAAATCCAGCCGCAGAATAATTTTTTACCAATCAGACTCATAACTGCCATGGAAACCAGGACGGCGGCGAAAACAATTGGGAAACTGCGACCAGCTTTGATGAACAGGGCTGGTTTGGTTACCGCGCAGACCGGGCTGGGATGCATCCCCATTCCTCTGGCAAATTCGCCCAGGGGCAAAAGCCAGAAAGCACTGAATGTCAGAAATATTATGATTAATGCGATCAGTCGTACTTTATGAGATACCAATTTGCGGTTGAGTAAAAATAACCCCACTAAGGCAAAAATTAGCCCAATCCATACCCGGGGCATCAGCATTACATCCCAGAAACCAAAGCTGGCTTTGGCGCCGGCCTCTTCCGCCAGCAGGGTAGTTGTAAAGAGTACTAAACTGCCAATCAGAAAAACCAGTTTTCCCCAGTCGCGTCGTGCATACTCAATCATTGCTGCTCCTTATCCAAAATTGGTCGGGATATTACAATATTATTGAATATCAGAGTAGCGATTTAAATCCGGATTAATGCTGAGCAGTTATATCCTTCGATAAGAATTTACTGTAGGATACGAGTTCTGCACGCCGATGCCAGCCATTTTTAATCCAAAATTCCTTCCCGTCCGGGTTATCCTGCTCCACAAATATGGTGCATTTAATAATACCAACTGCTGATAGGCGGCTCAATACCGTCTCAACCAACTGGGAGCCCAGTCCAACACCGCGGCAGCGGTCCGCAACTGCCAGATGGCGGATATAACCCCGGGCGCCATCATGTCCACCCAGAATTGCACCAACGATTTTACCTTGCCGATCCCGGGCTATCTGGCTGATTCCGGGATTACGCTCTAGATAGCTGCCAATGGAAGCCTCTGTATCGCTAGTGGTGATAAAAATACCTTGCGTTCTTTTCCATAAGTCGTATACGGCTGAATGATCCTCGATCAGAAATTCTTTAATCCGATAATTAGGGTTTGCCACCAGCGAAGTTCTTTTACTTCCCGGCTTGTGCCAGTACTTTTTCGAAGCGCTGCAAGGCATTGTCAATCACTTCATTAGTGTCAGCCATCGAAGTGTACATCCGGCTGCCGGCCAATGTGACCAGCCCTTCCGCCATATAAGCCGCACCCATCTCCTCCATCATTTTTTTACGCGCTTTGATTTCCTTCAGCGATTTCAGAATATTCAATCCCAAATTCATTAACATTACCCCGGATGTTTCCAAATGACAAATGGAACCCTGATTGTAGGCTACATAGGGTAGATCATACTTGGTAATAATTTTCTGAAGACCGGCTGTCAATCTATCACCCGCTGCACCAGCTTTGGCACAGGCATCGGTTTTCTCAATTTCCAACAGAGTATAATAGCCGGCTGCGCAACTTAGCGGATTAGCCGATAGGGTGCCGCCGATTTTAGCACGCTTCTTGGTACCTTCGACACCGGCGGCCAGATAAAGCATCAGATCCCGGCGCCCGCCCAGGCCACCGGCCGCTGGATATCCCCCAGAAACTACTTTACCAAATACGGATAAGTCAGGCAATACATTAAAATAGCCCTGGGCACCACTGATACCAAGCCGAAAAGCGGTAACCACTTCATCAAAGATCAGCAGGGCGCCATATTTATTGCACAGATCGCGTACATTTTTGTTGAAATCGAAGGCCACCGGTCGGGTGCCACTCTCTGGTCCCAGTGGTTCCAGTATGACGGCTGCCGTACCACCCCGCAGCCTGTTGAATCTCAATTTCCGTTCCAGTGCATTTAAATTGTTAGGTGGTACTTCCTGGGTGTGAGTAGTGGTGCCGCGGGGGATGCCGTGGGATTGAAACCGTCCCGTGCGGGGAATATTCAACGCGTAATTCAACTGGTCGCTCCAGCCGTGGTAAGCTCCACCGATTTTGATGATTTTTTTACGGCTGGTGGCTACCCGGGCTACCCGGACAGCAGCCATGGCCGCTTCAGTGCCGCTGCCCAAGGCGCGGTACATGTCAACAGCCGGTAAATGTGAACAGATGAATTCCGCCAGTTTATATTCATATTCATGAAACAGGCCGGTGGAGGGACCGCAACTATTCAGCAGTTCCAGGACCTTTTCTTTTACACTGGGGTAGTTGCTACCCAGGACGGTAGGGCCGCCGGACTGGAGGAAGTCGATATAACGGTTGCCGTCTACATCCCAGAGATAGGCGCCTTCCGCTTTATTAAAAGCCAACGGGAAGGGATAATTGAAAGCCAGGTTGTGTTGGACGCCACCGGGGATTACATCCTTGGCTTTAGTGATCATTGCCTTGGATTTGGAACAATTCTCATCAAACCAGCGCAGGTATTTATCCAAAGCTGCCTTTTTAAGTGGTAAGATGGGCTGACTGAGCAAAATATCAACCTTGCGGTAGATATCTTTTGTATCGTGGTAATTAGTGATGGCAAAACCGGCTTTGGTCATAGTTCTTTCTCCATTATAGAAATGTGAATTATGATTAGTATTAGGGTGAGTTTATGCAGGAAAGGGGATAGGAAAAACGATTTAAATAGCCTACGGTTTTAACCGTGGGTATTGTAAGAAAGGTGGTATAAAAACCGTTTAAACGGTTTCATGGTAGTAATCCTGTAATTACCCATAGCTGAAGCTATGGGCTGTTTTTGTTTTATCTGATTAAAATACCAGCAATTCATTAATTCACAACAATCTCATCCACAAAAATATAGGCGTCTTTTCCGGCAACCGGGTGTCCGTCGGGGCAGGTACCGATATTTTTTGCCCGAACGCGAATATAACGGACTCGCACCGGATCGAATTCCAGCGTGGCATTCCCAATAATTGGACCGGGTTCAGTGGACAGTATTCCCGTGTCAAGTGTACCGAAGACTCGAAAAGATTTTCCATTTGTGGAAACGGCATATTCTACCTCCACGGGCATGAAAATACCCGCCGCCGTATCCTGCAGGTAACTGGTGGAGATCGACGTTATGGTTTTAGGCCAGCCCAGCTTTATGGTACCGTCAAGATCAACTACCCGATAGCCCTGCCAGCGGCCGTCGCGGTAATTCTCTGTTCCCCGGATGCCGTCTACCAGTCCGCGCTTACCACCGGCTTTATAGCGCCAGTGGAAGTCATTCATAAGTGCTATTCGTTTGCCGATGGCTTTGTGAAGTGTAATGGAAAGCCGGGAGACAGGGCTGGTGGTTTTACCATTCTCCAAAGCAGCCGCTCTGAGGTCTGCGGATTGCTTGATCCGGATTGGCTGGCTATAAAGGGGCGCTGCCGGTGTTGGGATACTGCCGTCAAGCGTATAGTGAAGCGCGAGATCCGGTGTCTCGGTATACATTCTGATCGTCAGTCCTTTGCGGAACTTATGCAATTTTGTAAGCAGCCGTACCTGGTTAGAGCTGGTGGAATAATTAATTCCATAAAATTCGTAAAACGGCATAAAATCAATTATTCGGTGGCGAAACGCTTCCCAATCGCGGGTTGCTTCCGGTGACCAGAGTACCTCAGACAGGGCTGACAGGCGCGGGAACAGCATATATTCGGCATGTTCTGGTGTAGGTATGAATTCAGCCCATAAATTGGCTTGAGCACCGATTATAAACCGCGCTTGTTCAGCGGTTAGTTGATCGGGTACCGGATCGAAGGAGTAAACCTTGCTGAGTGGCAGGTAGCCGCTTTGCGCCAACGGTTCTAAGTAAAAATCACCTTGATAGCAGTTCAGATAGCAATGGGATACGGGTGACATCACGACTTCGTGTCCGGCGCGGGCGGCGGCAATTCCACCCTTGGTTCCCCGCCAGGACATGACCGCCGCATCCGGGGCCAGTCCGCCTTCGAGAATTTCATCCCAGCCAATCAGCTTACGGTCTTTGGATTTTAAAAACCGCTCGATCCGCCGGATAAAATAACTCTGTAACTCGGCTTCATTTTGCAGTCCCTCCGCAATAATACGAGCCTGGCAGGAATCACATTTTTCCCATTCACCTTTATTTGCTTCATCACCACCAACATGGATATAAGTACCTGGGAACAGGTCAATAATTTCAGTTAAAACATTTTCCAGAAATTGGAAGGTTGTTTCTCGTCCGGCACAATAAATATCTTTCAGTGGCCAGATACTTCCCGGAGGAACCGTAAATGGGCCGCCGGTACAGGACAGTTCCGGATAAGCGGCCAGGGCACAGGTGATATGGGCCGGCATTTCAATCTCCGGCACGATAGTGATGAATCGATCACTGGCGTAATCAACGATCTCGCGAATCTCTTCCTGGGTATAATACCCACCATAGGTGGCTGTTTCGCCTGGTTCCTGAGGTGATCGCTGGTGCCATAATTGGTTTCCGCGCTCAACGCGCCAGGCGCCGATTTCAGTCAATCTGGGGTACCGTTTGATCTCCACCCGCCAGCCTTGATCATCCATCAGGTGCCAGTGAAAGGTATTTAATTTATGGTAGGCCAGATAATCGATCAGGTCCTTGATGAATTCCTTGGGAAAGAAATGCCGTGATACATCCAGCATCATACCACGCCAGGCGAAGCGGGGGGAATCGCTGATCCTTAAGTTGGGTATTTGCCAGATTCCGGACTGTTTAACTTGCTCTATTTCCTGGGGGTTGCTCGGTAATAATTGTCGCAGGGTCTGACAACCGTAAAATACGCCAGCCGAGCTGGCAGCCGACAAAAGTATCCGTTTTTCATCGATATTCAGGTGGTAGCCTTCAGCGCCGCTGCCGATCAGGCTGTCTACGGTTAAAATGATTAAGTCAGGTTCGTCTCGATTTGCGAGTGGTAAAACGGTTGGTTCCCAGCCGGTATGCCTGGTAATGATTTGGGCCAGATACAGCCCGATCCGCTCTGTTTCCGGCGTGACTGCAATCTTGCTGTTCTCATTCAGGATAAAATAGCCTGCGCCAATATCCAACTGACTTGGTTGAGGGATCAGATTAATGGTGGCAGTTGATATGGTTGGGTAAAGTATGAAAATCCTGATTAGGAGCTGATAAATCCGATGTGAGCCGTTTTTCATTTAATCCTCCCAGGTAATATTTTTCAGGGTTTTTAGCACTCAATATAGTTGCGATAAGAATAATCAACTGGTTCTCCCAGTAAACTATATCGGGATTTGAGTGTCGCTGGAATTAATTTAGCGTATGTTATTGATGATTGTAAGCTGAAATTTGGTAGGAAGATAATTAAATTTCGATATCATATAACAGCCTAGTATTGAGCTAAATAATCGAGGGAAAAATGAAGCATACTCGCCGTGATTTTATTAAACAGCTTGGGATTGGTACAGTTGCCATTTCTGTACCGACACTTTTTTCATCTTGCGGACCGCGAACGAGACCACCCAATATCCTGTTCATCATGAGTGACGACCATGCGGAACAGGCCATAAGTTGTTATGGAAGCAAATTGATTAACACTCCCAACATCGATCGCATTGCGAATGAGGGTGTCCGGTTCAATAACAGTTTTGTCACCAATTCGATCTGTGGTCCCAGCCGGGCGACGATGCTGACGGGTAAATACAGCCATTTGCATGGCTTACGCGATAACCGCGATCAATTCGATGATTCCCAGATGACCTTCCCAAAATTATTACAGGAGGCCGGGTATCAGACCGGTATCGTCGGTAAATGGCATCTTAAAACTGATCCGACCGGTTTTAATAACTGGAAGATTCTCAGGGGACAGGGCCGGTATTACAATCCAAGTTTCATCGAGCAGGGGGGCGAGTCCCGGCAATATACGGGCTATGCTACCAATCTGATCACTGACTTTGCCATTGATACCTTGAATGATCGCGACCCCGATAAACCATTCTGCCTGTTGGTCCATCATAAGGCGCCCCATCGTAACTGGATGCCGGACATCAAACATTTGAATGAGTTTGATGATGTGGAACTGCCGCTGCCGGAAACATTGTTTGATGATTATAAAACGCGCCTGGCAACGGCCGGTCAGGCTGATATGAGGATCGATGATATGTATTTATCATTTGATCTCAAATTGCATAAAGAGGCCTACGGTCAGGAAACTGGCACGGGTGGAAATAAAAACTGGGCTGTGAATGTCGAGCCTACTTGGGAGAATACTTACAATGGGCTGAACGAAGAACAGAAAAAAGCCTGGGATGCACATTATACTAAAATCAACCGGGAGTTTAAAGAAACCGACTTGACCGGTAAAGAATTGACTAAGTGGAAATATCAGCAATATATGAAGGATTATCTGCGGTGTGTTTTATCCATTGATGAAAATATCGGCCGCCTGCTGGATTATCTTGATCAACATGATCTTGTGGAAGATACAATTGTGATTTATACTTCAGACCAGGGTTTTTACCTCGGTGAACACGGCTGGTACGATAAGCGGTTTATGTACGAAGAATCGTTGGGGATGCCGTTAGTGATGCGCTATCCGCGGGAGATCAGCCGGGATCAGGTACTGGATGAGTTAGTGATGAATCTGGATTTCGCCCCGACCTTTTTGGATTATGCCGAGGTTCCTGTCCCCCAGGAGATTCAAGGCGAATCATATCGGTCCTTAGTCGGGATTAATAAACCGTATGACTGGCGCACCAGTATTTATTATCATTATTATGAATATCCCCACGGCTGGCATGGAGTAAAGCGTCACTATGGTGTCCGGACTGATCGTTACAAACTGATTCACTTCTATAATGATGTTGATCTGTGGGAGTTGTACGACCTGCAGGAAGACCCTAACGAGCTGAATAATGTCTATGACCAACCCGAATACAGCGCTGTCCGGGAGAGACTCCATAAAGAGTTGCAGGAATTACAGGAGAAATATCAGGATACCAATATCGAATACAGTTGAGTCCGGCTACCGGACAACTGCTTTTTAATCAACTGTTCTGATCATTTTCGGCAATCCATTTCATAACATTAGCTGGTGGTCTACCACACCGTAATTCACCGGTCATAAATTTCATGTAGGGATCAATATATTGAAAGAATGTTTTATAGGCCGGGCAGAGATAATTCAGACCGCTTTCGCCGGTGGGCGTGGTCATGAAGCGATTCTTGGGACAACCACCCTGACAAATAAATTTTACGTCGCATCGTTGACAGTAGTCCGGTAACCGATTCTGTTTGTCATTACCAAATTTAATTTGTTGGTCAGAATCGACTAATGTTGGTATAGGTTGCTCCAAAATATTACCCAGCCGGTACCTGGGGAAAACAAAATGATCGCAGGAATACAGATCGCCGTTGTATTCCAGGGCCAGCGCCCGCCCACAGGTTTCGCTGAAAATACACAAACTGGCTGGCAAACCAGCCCACACCTCCAGGGCAACATCAAAAAGCTGGACAAAAATGTTTCCAACATCATTCCTGACCCAGACGTCAAAGATGTCGATCAGGAACTTGCCGTACTGCTCGGGTTTAACCGACCAGTCGGTAATTCGGGCTTTATCGGTATCGGGCAGGACCAGTTCCAGCCGGTCGTCACTTGAATTTATCCTTTTTCTTTCAACGATCGGTATATACTGCTGGAATTGACTGCCAATATCTTTCAGGAATTCATAAACCTGCCGGGGTTTGTCAGCATTGTGGTCGTTAACGACGGTCAGTGTATTGAAGCTGACACCGTGCTTTTTAAGTAATTCAATTCCCTCAAGAACAGCAGAAAAGGTGGGGTGTCCGCCCTTGTCAATGCGGTAATGATCGTGAAATTCTTCGGGACCATCGATCGAAATGCCAACCAGAAAATCATTTTCAGCGAATAACCGGCACCACTCATCATTTAACAGGATGCCGTTAGTCTGGAAGGCATTCTTAACCTTTTTGCCATTGGCATATTTCTGTTGGATTGCGAGTATCTTGCGATAGTAGTCAACATCCAAAAGGGTTGGTTCACCACCCTGCCAGGTAAATGACTCAGTCTGGTTTACGCTGGTTTCAAGTTTCTGTCGAATGAAAGACTCCAACACATCCACGGACATAAATATTTTAGCTGGATCAGTTTGGTACAAGTGTTCTTTTTCGAGATAAAAACAGTACCGGCAATTTAAATTACAGATTGCTCCGACCGGTTTGGCCATTACCTGGTAGGGTAGGGTCATATCAGCATGGTTGATTCATTTTAGCTGCAGTTCCTCGAATTCACCGACCTGTCGATTTTTTCTCACATTATCCCATCTGAAATAGCGACCATTCATTGCGATGTACACTCCGGATGGTAGTGTTTGTACAAAGGCAATCGCACTGCCCAGGTTGAATAGACCATCGGAACTGCCGAAAGTGTAAGGTACCATTGCCCCGGTCATGACGATTGTCTTATCCAAATCGGTAGCGGCGATCATTCGGGCGGTTTCAACCATCGTATCAGTGCCATGCGTAATAACGATCAGCTTTTCTTGGGCGCTGGCGCAATTGTTAACAATGATTTCACGATCATCGGTCGTCATATCATTACTGTCAACCATCATCAGTGTTCGGATATTTACTTTCAAACGGGAGCGGCCCAAATTCAGCATATTAGATGTATGTGAATCCTTGAAAAATAATTCACCGGTTAATTCATTATATTCTTTGTCGAAAGTGCCACCAGTGACAATAATTCGTATATTTTGATTCATTAGTTAACTGTATTTTTTGTTCGAAACGACGTTAATACTTGTCAACCGATAGGATTATGTTCAGATTTAATCGGTTATATTACCTACCAGGCATAAGCTTCCGGTGCTTGACCGCCGGGACCCGGCCAGATTTCATCAAGCTTGGTGAGTGTTTCTTCAGCGAGGCTGATATCCAAAGCGCGTAAACTGCCGGTGAATTGTTCCATCGTCCGGGGACCGATGATCGGGGCCGTTACTACCGGATTGGTCAGTAGCCAGGCCAAGGCTACATCGGCTGGTTTTTCACCAGCTTCCTGACAAAAGGATTCATATTGTTCTACCTGGCTCCGACTATTTTCCAGTCGTTTCCGGACTAATTCACCGTCGCGACGGGCTTGATCCGTTTTCTTTAGTATACCGCCTAGTAAGCCACCGGCCAGGGGACTCCAGGGTATCAATCCTAGACCATGTCGCTGACAGGCCGGGATAACTTCCAGTTCGATCATGCGGGCATCCAGGTTGTAAAGACTTTGTTCAGATACCAGTCCCATGAAATGACGAGACTGGGCTTCGTACTGAGCCTGAACGATATCGATCCCGGCAAAATTACTGCTGCCGACATAAAGTACCTTACCCTCGCGAACCAATTGTTCCATAGCCTGCCAGATTTCCTCCCAGGG
>JABMQW010000004.1 GCA_013203115.1 Fidelibacterota bacterium | reverse complement strand
CCTGACTGAGCTTGAGTATGAAGGCGTCACCGGATATGGTGAAGCTTCCATGCCGCCCTACCTCGGTGAATCTCAGGACTCGGTCATAAAATTTTTGTCACAGGTCGATCTTACTCAATTCAAAGACCCCTTCCAGCTCGAGCACATCCTTGATTATATCGACTCATTAACATCGGGCAATTATGCCGCTAAAGCGGCGGTTGATATTGCCCTGCACGATCTGGTCGGTAAACTGCTGGGGAAACCATGGTATCAAATTTGGGGTTTCGATCCGGCTGATACACCTGACACAACCTTTACGATCGGAATCGATACACCGGAAATTATTCGCCAGAAGCTAAACGAAGCCGAACCATACAACATCATTAAAATAAAACTTGGCCGTGACAATGATCGCGAGATCGTCGAAACAATCAGATCGGTCACCGCTAAACGTTTGACTGTTGATGTCAACCAGGGCTGGACTGATAAACATCAAGCACTGGATATGATTCACTGGTTGAATGAACGTAACTGCCTGCTGATTGAACAGCCAATGCCCAAAGAGCTGATCGACGAGACGGCTTGGCTGACCGAAAACAGTCCCCTGCCGACGATAGCTGATGAAGCGCTGCAGCGCCTGACGGATGTACCGGGGTTGAAGGGCGTTTACTCAGGTATAAATATTAAACTTATGAAATGTACCGGAATGCGGGAAGCTCATAAAATGCTGATTCTGGCGCGCTCCCTGGGAATGAAAGTCATGCTGGGTTGCATGACCGAAACCAGTTGTGCCGTATCAGCTGTGGCCCACCTATCACCAATGGTGGACTGGGCCGATCTGGACGGCAATCTGCTGATCGCCAATGATCCCTACGAAGGAATGAAAATCGTCAATGGGAAAATCATTTTACCACAACGTCCCGGTATCGGATTAATTTGAAAGCCGGATCAAATGTTCCTCGATACCATTCAGCACCGCCGCAGCCAATTTCTTCAAATTATCATCGGATAACATGAATAGTTCATCTTCCGGGTGGGTCATGAAAGCACCCTCTACCAGGAAGATGATCATATCGGTCTGGCGAGTGATATAATATGTGCGATGCACTTGACCGAATGGTTCTAACCCCAAATCTACGAGATGGGGATAAACCGCCCGGGCGAAAGGCCAGTTCTGGGGACTGGTATAGTAGGTGCTGGTTCCACTGACTTCCATCGGATGACGCGTGGACCCGGGGGCATTGTTATGTAACCACAGAAAAATATCTCCCTGTGCTTCACGGGCAATAACCATCCGTTCGTATAATTGGAGGGTAGTATCTACCTGGCGGGTCGGAATCACGATAGCCCCTCGCTCCTGCAGCATTTTCCCCAGATATTGAGCATAGACCAGGTTGACATCCTTCTCCGTAATTCCCGATGGACCGACAGCTCCGCGGTGCTCGCCTCCATGACCGGCATCAAGGACAAATGTCAAACCTTTAAAGGGATTATGCGGGTTAATCTCAGGTGGTACTTTAATATCAAATCTAAAGCGATTCTCATCATAATATCCGCGGTATCCCCACTGTTGGTCAGTATCTAAAAATATGTCGAAGCGCAGTACATCATCATCCTCTGCCACCCACTCATAGTGATCGATCAACGGACAGCTATCGGGGTAAACGGTCCATTCATTTAAAAATCTGGTTCGGTAGAAATATAGCGCTAATTTTTGAGGAGTGGTCGATTGGACGATTTTGAATGGAACCTGCTCCGTGAGGTTGAACTGTAGTGTTACCCACCCGGAATCCACTTCAGTGGATATCCCATACATTCCAGCCTGGGGCAGATTACGACCGGCCGGCAAACGGTCAACCGAGCGATGAGCAACAAAACCGGTTCTTTGCTGTGCCAGCTTGACTTTCCAATACCGACCCAAATCGGCTATTCCTTCCAGCATTATACCAGCGGGAAGAATGGTTAGAATTTCCCCTGCGGGGGCATGACGCACCAGGGTAGTATTCCAGGCTGTCTGCAGTAAAACCGGTTGCTTTTCTATCGCTACCGTGATACTGCCAGTCGATCGGGTCTTGACTGTCCGTCCATCCGGTCCTCTTAATCTGAATAATATCGGCTTATTTCGGCATTTATCGCCGGCATTAATTTCACAGGCACCTTCGTAGCTACCGGTTCCCTCACCCAAAACCGATTGAATTTCACTCATTGGCAAATAACCACCGGTAAGGGACGGTATTTTGAATTGGGCACTACCATTGGGAGTTCCCCGAAAGTGTACCGTTAAGCGGTCAGGACGGTAAATAGTAATATTGTTTCCCGGTATAATTGAAGTCTGATCGATTTGAGTAAACGGTTGATCCGGATCAAACCGTTCGGGCCGGAACAGGCTGATTGTCGATTCCACACGACAGGTATCGGTAGAATAAAGCACCTGAAACCTGTTCCATCCCGGCTCAAGCTCAAATAGTCCGACAAACGAACCGCTGCTGAATATTTGAACAGTATCATCATCGATTATCAACACACCGGAGGTATCTCTGGCCCAGCCACCAAACCGGTAGTGAGCGCTGTAAACAGTATCTGAATCTGCGGGATAAGTGAATAGAAAATGCCGCACCGAATCCCGATCAGCAATCATTTCAGTAAAAATCGCTTCAATCGAATAGAGTTCTATCCAGTCATGACCATAACGCGTGGGAAACAGGCGCAGGTATAATGTATCATTTAATACGGGATAAATCAGATTTAAATATTGATCCTCACCGGTTATGAGGGCTAATTGTCCGATAAAGTCCGTCAGCTTGTATAAACCATTTGGTATTAGCCTGGATCCGTTAATTGTAAGGAAGTAGTCGGTTGAGTCCGAAGGCGGTCCCAAATGCTGTAACTGCTCCCCCCGCCTCTCCAGCAGGTTGGTTTTGTAAATAATTTCAAGCGAATCCCACTCCAGAGAATCAGCCATCGCACTATCATTAAAGAGCGACATCAGGATTGTCCCCGATCCATCGGTACTGGAAAGCTGGAATAATTCCTGGTCACCCAGTCGATCCAGTTGCTGACTCGATAAAGTACTGTCAGAAATAAGTATTACCGTATCATTCACAACTTGCCCTTCGAACAATACGATTGTGAATGAATCGCCTTGGACCGGATTAATAAGTTTTATCGCTCGATCCGGATTGGTGATTAAAGTATCAAGCTGTGGCTGTGGCAGCCAGCCAGTTTGAGCCATACCAAGCGCAAGGATGGAAATAGAAAAGAGAAAATTCCGAATAAACATAGGCTGATTTTCCTTTATGGTAACATTGCCAGTTGAATTAGGATGGATTCGTGGATTTTATTGATCCGCCCTGTGCTGACCGGATAATTATTGCAGATCAATGAAAAGGCAATCTGTCGGCCTGATCGGGTTGTCAGGTATCCGCTATGGCTGCGAACACCACTGATTGTGCCGGTCTTGATGTGACCATTCAGCGCCAGAATCGTACCTTTACCAATGGATGCAACAGATCCACTCCCATCCGGATCGCCAGCTATAGAGAAAGAGTTATAATATTCACTGAATGCTGGAGTGCGGGATATAACCGACAGAAAATTGCTCAATTGTCGGGCAGATACACGGTTTGTTCGCGACAATCCACTGGCATCGAATAATTGCCAGCCAAGGTTATTTATTCCATTACTATCCAGGAAAGCTTCGATTAATTCTAAACCCTTATCTAAACTGCCAGTTCCGGTTTCTTGCCAGGCCAGAAATTTTAATAATTGTTCCGTATAAAGATTAACACTTTTCTGATTGGTGATTCGAACGATTTCTTTTAACGCAGGTGATTTATGTTCATTGATCAATTTGTCCGGATCATAATCTGATAAAACAGTGCGAACCTGTGGTTTTTGTTTTATTTTAATGCCTGCATCAATAAGTGCAGCAGTTAATAGTTGGGCAGTGAACAGGCTTGGGTCTGGAATCGATCCTTTGATCGTGAACTCATCGACACCGGCCGGTATAGTCCCTCGGAGTGTTGCTTGAAACTGTTTGGGGGCACAATAGATATAGCCATTGTCTCCCGATCCAACAGGACCGGTGCACATATGATTTATAAATTCGAGTCCGGATACCGGTGGCACAACCCGTACAATTTCCGCTGGATCGCCCACCGTATCCCCTGGCTTGAAAGTCAAGTAGTACAGGTTATTGTGAATACAGAGGGCGCTGGTGCCGGTGCCATAGTAATTACCAATATCAATCCAGGGCCAATAGTCCGGGATGGACTGTTCTTCAAGCAGGGATACATCACTGATAACCGCTCCGCTAATCCGTCGAATTCCAGTCACTCTGATTGCCTCAATCCAGGTCTGCATCAAGCTATCAAGACCCAGACTTCCCGAGACCATATCAGAACCCAGCGTCGGGTCCCCCCCGCCAACGATCAACAAATCTCCATCCAAGGTACCTTTGCGATTAATGCTGCCCGAATAATATAGCCTTGTGGAAAATTGGAAGTCTGGTCCCAATTTAACCAGCGCCAGACCGGTGGTAATGATTTTTAAGCTTGAGGCCGGTGCCAGACAGTTCCTGGAATTGTAATCGATAACTGTTTCACCATTATCGACATATTCGGCATAGATGCTCCACTGAGCTCGATTTAATGTATCATTTGCAGCCACATAACCCAGCCAATCGTTCAGCGACATCTGAGCATTTAAACCGGTAAAAAGCAGAATCAGTAGAAAGGTTGTACTAATCATTTGAAATTTCTTGTGGCTGTTCAAAATTTCATTTCTCCTCAGCGTTGATCGGTCGATTGCCAGCTGCCCGGACCAGGCTTTCAATGGCTGGCAGAATCCGCAGCTCCAGTTCGGCTTTAGGTTCTGAAGCGTGTTCCAGAATTTCCAGATTTGCTTCCGTCCATTTTACGGGTGCCGTTTTACCAGATTCGATGTATATCATGGCAGCCAACCCGATCTCAGCAGTTTGCTGCAGGTCCGTGGCAATGGGCCTAATTTCACTCAGAATCGGCGAACTCCCTATTAATGCCTGTAATTCAGCGTTGTTTTCTTGCCAGGTGTTCATTTGTTGGACCAGGTACTGTCGACAGGTTGAATCTCTGAATTGTTTAATCCGGCTGCTTCTTTTGCGACCTTTATATTGATCAAGCTTTTTTATTTCCACCAGATAGGCATCGGCCATCCGCCTGAATTTCCGTGCCTCCAGAGCATCAGACTGCACAGCGTCAACGAGGCGAGTCAAAGGTGAATATGACAGATATTTCCGCTCTGGATCAAAGCGGTGCCGCTGGTAATCCTCGATCGGTTCAACCAGATCGGCCAGTGTTTTTAGAGACTTGATATCAGCATTATTTGTTAACCGCCGTAGCATCATTTCATAATTGCGGATATGCTGCAGACCCAGTTCTTCCAATGTATAACTGACATAATCCAGACGTCGGTACATATCCTCCACATCACGGATTTCTTTGGCAGACCAGAACCGTTCCGCCAGTGCTGCTGTCCGGGGCCAGATCCGGGCATCAATTACTTCCGGTGTATTGAATTCAGCCCACGACGGTACCTCTCCGCCCAGAATGTTTTTTTCCAAGGTAACATCATCTACAAAACCTTCCCGGGCCGGATCTTTTAGATAATGCGCTTCGGTGGACCAGAACAGATCGATATAATAACCGTTGGAAATAATGACCTGAAAGTCCTGAGCGAGGATATCCGGGAGTTGTTTCATTCCCTCCCAGGACCAAACCTGAGAAATGATATTTTTATTCATACCAGGATCAAATATTTCATCCCAGCCGATCATTATTTTCCCATGGCCTTCCACGATCTGACGCACACGATCGGTGAAATAGCTCTGCAACTGATGGGTATTCTCATAACCCTGCTGCTGCATATATTTCTGAATGTCCGGATTTTTGCCCCAGTGAACACCGTTATTTTCGTCACCGCCGATATGAAAATAGGCATCGGGAAAAAGAGCGGCCATCTCACCAATAAACTGATCCAGAAAATCAAAGGTTGATTCACGGGTCGGGTCCATAACCGGGTCTTTCACGCCCCAGCCACGCTCGATGGTATAAGTCGTATCATAGCTGGACAATTCCGGGTGTCCTATGAACCAGGCGGTGGCATGGCCCGGCATATCAAATTCAGGCACTACCCGTATTCCACGATTACCAGCATAAGTAATTATTTCTTTAATCTGTTCTTGAGTAAAATAATCACCATCGGAACCCTGCAAATGTAATTGAGGATATATTTTACTTTCTACACGAAAACCCTGATCCTCGCTTAGATGCAGGTGCAGTACATTCAATTTAACAGCTGCCATGGCATCGATATTGCGTTTAATCACCTCCATCGGTAGAAAATGTCGACAAACATCCAGCATCAGTCCCCGCCAGGGGAAACGGGGAGCATCTTCGATTCGAACCTCACGAAAAAAATACTGCTTGCCGTCGGTTTCGAATAATTGCAGAAGCGTCTCAATAGCATGCAATACACCTAATTCAGTGGGTGTCGTGATTTCAATTTTGTCAGGCCTGACGATCAAAGTATATGTTTCATCCTCACCCAGAACCAATTCACCGGTCCGT
>JABMQW010000068.1 GCA_013203115.1 Fidelibacterota bacterium | reverse complement strand
TGCTATGAATCAGAAGCACCAAGCCTACCACAGCTTGCCCTTCTTTCAAAGCAGTTGAGTTGCACTTAATAGTTGAATTCAAGCTATTTTATTAGAAACAGATTATTGAGAAACTTTTTTGGTTTGGAATACTTAATTTCCTCTTATACAATTTGTCATGTAAAACTATATCAATACTTTATAGAGTTAGGTTACGATTTTAAAGAAGATGATAGAATTCGTGTATTTCTCACGGATACACTTGATGATTCTGAACATAAAATTAATTACCTATACCCAGGAATTTCTAAAGAAGGTAAAGATTCATTTGAGGTAAAATTAAATAAACCCATAATGGTGATTATGGGTAATCCTCCGTATAATGTTCATTCAAAGAATAATAAACCATTTATTATGGATTTAATGGGGAAGTACAAAGAAGGTCTAAATGAGAAAAACATCCAACCATTAAATAATGACTACAACAAGTTTATCAGATATTCACATTGGAAAATTGAAAATAGTAGGAAGGGAATTATTGGTATTATTACGGACAATTCGTATTTAGATGGATTAATTCACAGGATTATGAGGAAAAGTTTATATGAATCATTTGATAAGATATACATTGTCAACTTACATGGTCACCAAAGAGAACCAGATGAAAATGTTTTTGACATTAAAGAGGGAGTTTCAATTATTTTCCTCGTAAAAATGGAAAAACCATTGAAAGAAAAAATAGTAAAATATTTTTCAACAATGAAAAATAACATTTTAACGAGAAATGATAAATTTGAGTTTTTGAATGAAAACAACAATAAATCCCTTAAGTGGATTGATTTGAAACCTACACATCCCGACTACTGGTTTGTTGATTGGGATTATAATGTTGAGAAAAACTTTAATAAGGGTTGGAGTGTAATTAATATTTTCAACAAATACAAAAGTGGAATTAAGACACATAAAGATGAACTAACAATTCACTTTGAAAAAGATACACTTATGGAAACCGTTGACGATATTATTAATATGGATATTTTAGAGTTTAATTCCAAGTATGAAAAGAATATTAATGAAGGTTGGTATAACCCATCAAAAAATGATCTTACTAAAAATTATAAAGGTGAAAAATTTGTTAGAAAAGTTTTATATCGTCCTTTTGATTCCCGATATACATATTACACGGGGAAAACTGGTGGATTTATAGTAAGACCACGAACTGATTTAATGGAAAATTTTATTGAGAAAGAAAATATAGGATTAATAACAGTAAGACAATTTATTGAAGATAAAATATTCAACCATTGTTTTATATCTAATCTTATCACTGATATAAGAATAACTACAAGTAATCGTGGAACTGGTTATATTTTCCCATTATACCTTTATTTGGAAAAATCTCTATTGGAAACAAATGAATTAAATAGAATACCTAATTTCACAAAGGAGTTTAGATTATACATTGAAAATATTTACAAGAACATTCCTACTCCTGAAGAAATATTAGGATACATATATTCTATACTTCATTCCCCAACATACCGAAAAAAATATAACACAGTGTTAAAAAAACATTTTCCATCTGTGAACTTTGTACCAGATAAAAATATATTTAATAAATTATCCCGTATAGGACAAAATCTAATAGACCTACATTTATTAAAAGTGAGATTATCCAAAGAAGAACTTTCATCCTTAATTGGTAAAGGAGACTTTTTTGTTAATAATCCATATCATAATGAATCAAATAATCAACTTTATATAAATAAAAATCAATATCTGGATAATGTTGAATCTGAAATCTATAATCTTGAAATTGGTGGGTATAAAGTACTTCAAACATATCTAAAATATCGTAAGGGAAGGAGATTGTCTTTATCTGAAATATCCCATTTGAAGAAAATAATAGTTGTCTTGAGAAAGACCATAGAAACAATGGTGATAATTGACCAAGAAACAAAGGATTGGATTTAAATGAATAGAAGATATATAATTAATATTACATAGTTTCCATTAGTAAATCTTTTACCTTATAACAGAAATTAAAACTCACACCCAAAGTCTGTCTAATCTTCCTCACCGATACACCACTTTCCAATAAAGTTTTCACTTTTTGAACCATTGGTTTTAAGTATTTTTTTAAGAACCCCTTTGACTGGTGGTGGAACGGGAATCCTTCTTAGTCTCCTTTTGAAGTAAATGGGTGGGATTCTATCTTTAAGAATTATCGGGACTCCTTTTATATTCAGAATCTAAAGTATCCTTACCAACATCCATGACCCCTTTTATTTTTTCGGTACCTACAAAACTTCGAGATTCATCAACAAATTCTTTGTATTCTTTTTCTAAATGTTCCAATAAGGATAAAACATCTTTATTATCACTCCTATTTGAACTGGAGTTTGGATTGAAATTTCCTTCATATATTATTACATTAATTTCACTCATTTTCTTACTGACAGAATTGATTTTATGATAAAGTTTCTTGGGTAGTAAAATTCTATGTCTTGATTGAAGTTTGGTATATTTTTTAACTAAACCATCTATGGTTTTAATGAATATATCATAACCAGTTTCAGTATTCTTGTTATCTAATCTTGATCTGTGTATGACAAAATTGACCACATAAAATTGTAATGTAATGATTGTAATAAATAATTTTTCGGTATCAATCAAACATTTAATTATTTCTGAGTGTAGAATAGATATTCTATTCGATTCAGAAGTTTTTCGAATTGTATATAATCCGATTAATATCATACCTAATATTCCGATAATTGAGATAACATAATTAACAACATTCGGATTTTGTTCATTTTGTGGATAGGTAGTTGTAACGGTTGAGGGAGTAGTATCTTCATCTTTCAGTTCTTCACAAGTATAAATGAAAAGTGATAAAACAATTACTAACCCGAACCAAATATTCTTCATTCATTACTTCCCTCAATGTCAATGATATTTCAATTCACACTCCTCAAAATTAGGGGAACAGTTAAATTAGAACAAGGGGAAAAGTTGTAGTGAAATGTATAATTAAAACTGTACTTGATTTATACTAAATCTTAAAATAATAAAGGAGTATACCTTTTACATTTCCTCTGATGAAATAAAATTATATTTAGACGAGTATTATCCTTACATACTAGTATTAATCAGGTTAACTATTCGAATTTTTATTGTATTAAATACTATCATATCTCAAATCGAGGATACCAATCATCAATCCTATTCTTTGTAAGTCGTTTTTTATTATCCCCATTAGTGTCCATTATCATTATCTCACGATTTTTGTTTATTTGTGTTTGATAAACAATTTTCGTTCCATCCGGTGAAAAATGGGGATGTATATCATCAACACCGTTATGAGTTAGACGTTTTACGTTACTTCCATCGATATCCATGATATAAATTTCTTCATTCCCATCTCTTCTTGATTGAAATACAATATGTATTTCATCTGGAGAAAACTCTGGAAAGTTATCCGATCCATCCCTTTTTGTCAGATTTCGTTGGTTGTTCCCATTAACATCCATAAGATAAATCTCATAATCAGAATCATTATCATCGAATAATCCTAGTGGGTCATTTTCTGATTTTTCCCCGTGTGTGGTATATACAATTTTTTGTCCATCTTGTGAAAATTTAGGATTACTTTCAATTAAATCGGTTGTTGTAAGTCTTTTTACACGAAACCCATCCAGTTTCATAGTATATAAATCAACATTATTGTTACGTTTTGATTTATATACGATCATTGAACCATCATGTGAGAATACAGGATCCGAATTTATTCCGATACCCTTTGTCAGATTTATCTTTTCTTGGGAACCTGTCACTCTGATGTATAGGTCTGGATCAGATTCAAAATAAGAGGATAGTATCTTAAATTTTCCATTTGGTGATGGTATCACTCTGTAATCACTTTTAATACCTCCATCAGTTGAGACTCTTTTCTCCTGTTTTCCGTCAATACTGACACACCACACTTCGACAGTATTTGAAGTTGGATATCGGTTGAAATATATTTTTGGACCAGTAATCGTGTCTTCTTTTGATTCAGGACCAACACATGACAGAATGACCAAAAGAATAAACAGAATATTTAAGATAATCTTCATTGAATCCTCCCCTTCATGATATTGATACCTAAAGGAAATTAAATAATATATATAATGGGAACAAGGGGGGAAGGATTAAATGTTCTGTGTTTGTATCCAAACTTTTACAAAACTTTCTATTTCTTTTCGTGAAGGTTGGATAGTAGTGAAAGTGAAACTGATAGATTGTCTTTTCTTCTGTCGTTTAACTTTTGTTTCTGGTCTGATCCAATTGAAATATTGTCAGATTTTCTTATAGTTGGACGTTCTGAAACATAATATCTTTCCATAAACTCATCCATATACGACATAAATAATCCGACAAATTCCCATTAGTCGCACGCATCGCAATTTATAATCGTGTGTTTAAATTTGCATTGGATAAATTATTTTCTCTTAAATAGTGTCATTTGAGACTTAATCTCCAAATACCTCCTTCAAATCAGTTGAATCAAGATGACTGTATATCTCAGTTATATTCTCTTCTGAGTGACCAACTGCCTGTTAATTTGAAGAAATGTTTCTTGTAGTTTTATTGAAGTAATTAAAACATTAAATTCAGCCCCGCTTTTTGTAAAATAAATAATGCCACCGTAGCTCAGCTGGTAGAGCAGTTCATTCGTCAAACTGGCGACTTCTATTAGTAATAATAGTTGAAAAATCGGTTGAATTCGGTAGAACCTAAATCAATTTGACATGGCAATACCGAGCCAAGACTAATGAAAGTTCATAAAAGTAGTTAGTAAGGTGTAGAGACTAATGAGTGAGGAGAACAACCAATAATCTCATTTTAAGCGGCCGACACCCTATCAATTAATGTTGAGGGTGATGATATAGTCCTCCCTATTGAGAAATCAGTAGATAAGAGAATGAACGGGTCGGAGGTTCGAGTCCTCTCGGTGGCTCTAGAGTTTGTCGAGATCAATAATATTTGTGAGACTGTCTCTTTGCCTTTTTAGATCTTCATAAAATTCTTTATTCTTAATTTCATCAAGATCCAAAGTTTGTTTTGTACTATCCTTGACCATCTTGTCGGCATATCGTCTCACCATATCCCAACTCTTATGCCCAACCAGATTTGCTACAAGTGGAATGTTACCATTATACTTAACAAGCATTTGTGTAATATAAAATCTTCTGCAACTATGTGGTGATAGCTTTGGATTAATTGATAAAAGTTTGACCATTTTCTTGAATTTGTGTTGAACGCCGCTAGCTGTGAAGTGTTGTTTTACATCTTCAATCAATATATCCTTAATATCCATCCTATCCGGTTTGCTGGTTTGTTTATAATATCTTCTGTGAAAAACGAAATCTTTGTCTTTTCTAAGAGTTCCGGATTTGTCTGTACATTTTTTATGTATACTACTCCAAACAATACCATTATCAATTTTCACACTTCTTTCTTGACCACCTTTGCCAATAAAAGTCCATGTTTTACTAATGAAATCGATATCATTTATGTTCATGCTAACGACTTCGCTTACCCTAGCACCTGTAACTAGCATTACCTGTAAAATAATCACGAACCATCCCCATTCATTATCATCTTTATATTTATTGATGAATTCATAAACTTTCGCAAACTCAGTATCTGTGAAAGATGGACCAACTTTTTTTGATGTTGCAGCAACTTCAAGATTACTAAGTAAACCATAGGGGAAATCATGCTTCTTGAAATTTAACCAGTTGAAAAATGCTCTTATTCTAGTATAGGAACTATTTGCAGTGTTGTTACTCCATCTACTAGTGATTTCTCCCATTAGCTTAGAGTTGATATATTGCATATAAAGTTTCTTACCATTATCAATATGGAAATATATGCTTAATGCTTCATTTACATTCTCAGAAATCCAGTGATAGTAATCATCCAAGAAAAATTTATCTGCTTTTAATGTTGAGTCTGATGGAATTCTAAACTTTCGTCTCGGTATTTTCTGACAGTATAATTCAATAAAATAAAGAAGATCATCATTATCGCTATTAGCTACTCTTTTTGCTTTGAAATTTTGATCAACAACCCAATCATAGTGTTCCTCGATGCGATCTGTTAGACTAGGATTCCAATTATCTAAGGAAATTTCAGAAAAATACCTTTTCTTTGGTTTACGACGAATTATTTTTTCATTATTATATTTAATACCAGCTAAAACAGGAATTGAATAACATAATATTATCTTATTAGTTCTTTCATCAACCTGATAAGAGTATTTTGGAAGGCTACTCAAACGCAATAATCTTTTTTCATTTTCAACATAAAGTTGAAGTTTTTTTAATTCTGATTTTTGTACAGCGGATATCATTGTAAGTTTTGTATTGTGATTAGAATAGTATGTGTAAAAATTAGTCTCAAACGAAATATTTTAAAATATATTATTCTGTAAACTGTTCTGTAAGTCCTTTTAAATATGGCTATATTGTTGTAAATTCAATACATGAATCGCTCGTACACGTTATTCGTAATGAACGGGTCGGAGGTTCTCCCGATAAATCGGGATATCGGTGGCTCATTACACCTCGTTTCAATGCTCTGCGTTGAAACGACAAACACTCGGTATTGGATGAATTTTGGTCACAACGCCGAGCGTTGTGACCAGGGTAATCCTAAACTAAATAATACAGATCAACATAATTTGTACGTAGGGACAACTCTCAAGAGTTGTCCCTACCGATTAAAATTCAATCATCCTCCACCCTTTCGATGCGGAAAAATGGTTTTTTCTTGCCTTTGGGAGATCGAGCGCTGGTCTGATCGGCAAACGATCCGGAGCGTTTACGGGGCTGCTGCTGGAGATAACTCCAGACAAAAATCAGCCCGACAGCTAAAAATATGATCCAGAACCACATAAACAAATTTACTGAACGCCCAGCAACTCCACTTCAAATATCAGCGTGGCATTGGGCGGGATCACGCCGCCGGCGCCCTGTTCGCCATAAGCGAGGTGGGGCGGAATCGTCAGTTTGCGTTTGCCGCCTACCAGCATGCCATCGATACCTTCGTCCCAGCCTTTGATCACCTGCCCGTCGCCGAGTACAAATTCAAACGGTTTGCGTCCCGGTTGTAGAGAACTATCAAATACTTTCCCATCTTCGAATATTCCGGTATAATTCACGGTGACCATTTTTCCCACTACCGCCACGGCGCCTTTACCGATCACTTCATTTACATAAATCAATCCGCTGCTTGATGTCACTTGTTTACCTGCCTTTCCGGATTCTTTCGATCCACAACCGAAAAATACCATCGCTATGATCATCGATATGATTAAAACCAGCCGTTTTCTACTGTCTAACAACATGGATACTCCTTAATTTCAAGGGGCGAGTTTACATCACCTGTCAAAACCTTGCACTCGAATTTGTCAACCATTCCACTATCCAAACCACAATGCCGTTGGTCTTCCAACGCATTGCATTTGGAATCGTTTCTGAAATAAATTGGCGGGTTATGTCGGCTGAACCTACATTATTTGCGTCTCACTTACCACCGCTCGCAGATCGCGTCCGCCCCCGCAACCTGACGGAATTCATCGGTCAGGAACACTTAGTGGGCGACCGGAAGATCCTGCAGCACCTGGTGGAAAAGAAGAAACTGTTTTCACTGATTCTCTGGGGTCCCCCAGGGACTGGAAAAACAACCCTGGCCCGGATCATCGCCCACAGCTCCGGCTCGGCCTTCCATGAGATTTCGGCCGTATCCAGCGGCGTAAAGGATCTACGCGAAGTAATCCGCCGTGGCCACAGCAACCGCGAAATGGGTCAGTCAACGATCCTGTTCATCGATGAAATCCACCGGTTCAGCAAATCCCAACAGGATGCCCTGTTACATGCCGTCGAGGAAGGGGTGATCATCATCATCGGCGCCACCACGGAAAACCCTTCGTTCGAAGTGATCGGTCCGCTACTTTCGCGCTGCCGGGTCCTGCGCTTGAATTCGCTCTCTGACTCAGCCTTGGATACTATTTTAACCCGGGTTTTTGAAAATGATATCCTGCTGCAGAAAGCGGAACTAAAGTTACCGGCCGCTGTCCGGGACCGGTTAATCAAATCCGCTGGCGGCGATGCCCGGAAAATGCTCAATGCCCTGGAAGTTGCGTTTAATCTGATCGGCGGCCGGGGGATGATCACGATGGACATTCTGAACGAAGCCCTCCAGTCCCGCGCCCAACTATATGATAAAGCCGGCGATTATCATTACGACACCATCAGCGCTTTTATCAAAAGTGTGCGTGGCAGCGATCCCGATGCGGCCATCTACTGGCTAACGGTCATGCTGGAAGGGGGCGAACAACCGGAATTCATCGCCCGGCGCCTGATCATCCTGGCATCAGAAGATATAGGTAATGCCGATCCCCAGAGCTTGACATTAGCCATGTCCGGTTTCCAGGCCGTCCACACTATTGGTATGCCGGAAGCCGCCATCGTACTGGCCCAGGTAACCACTTATCTTGCCAGCGCTCCTAAATCCAATGCTTCCCACAGCGCCTTGCTTGCTGCTCAACAGACAGTTGCCCAGAGTGGAACTCCTTCCGTTCCCCTGCATTTACGGAATGCACCCACCCAATTAATGAAAGATCAGGGTTATGGAAAAAATTATATTTATCCCCACGATCACGAAGGACATTTCGTTCAAGAAACCTATCTTCCCGATGATGTGAAAACTGTCTTTTACCAACCAACCAATCAGGGTTACGATAAGTTTATTCGTCAGCGCTTACAGGAGCTCTGGCCGGAGCGTTATGCGAAATAGGCGCGGAGTTTCATTGCCTAAAATTGGTATAATTTTAATCGGCTACTCCTTTTTTTCATTGGGAGCAGCAGATGATCGTCTGCATCTCAAGCGCGCCGATGTGCTCGAAAACATCACTGTTAACGGGCAGGCAATCCAGTTGTTGAGAGGCGACGTGGTTATCACCAAAAAAGACCTAGTCTTAACCTGCGACCGCGCCCGCTACAACGAAAAAACCGGTCAGGGCATTCTGGTCGGTAACGTGAAAATACTTCAGGTCGACTTAACGCTGGTCTGTGACTCCCTGCATCATGATTCGCCCAATGATTTAATGATGGCCTATGGCAATACCCATGTCTGGGACGCTGAATATGATCTGGTGAGCGACACCCTGTTCTATTACAGTGAATTGGACAGCGGCACCGCCCTGGGGAATGTCCGTTTGATCCAGGAATCACAGGTAATCAACGCCGATCGGTTATCCTATATCAAGCCACCGGAAGCGGAAGCAGCCTCGTACACCGCTGAGGGCAATGTAGTGATTACGGAAAGTAATCGGGTGGCTACCTGCGGAAAAGCTCTTTATGCTTATGAAGATGGAATTACAATCCTGAAATTGAAACCATCGGTGGTGGAAGAAGGTCGAACATTAAGCGGCAGTGAAATCGAATTACGCTACCAGGATGAGATTCTGGAATCGATTTTCATCCCTTCCGAAGCCCATGTGATCAACACCATCGCCGGCCGGCGGGAGCATTCGGTAATAATTGAAGATTCCACCATAATCCGCACGGTACCGGTTGAATTCAAGGATGACCTCACAGGCAAAATCCTGAGAGGATTCTTTACCGACGGTGAGCTGGATTCGATGCGCATCGAAGGGATGGCCACAACTCTTTATCATATTTTCGAGGATTCGGTTTACCAGGGCAACAATATTGCCAGTGGCGATACTATAATAATGTATTTTGGCGTAGATGATCTGGAAAATATTTATATAGACGGTGGTGCTCGTGGTGAATTTCGACCCGACACCAGCAATGAAAGTATCGATGCCCCGATTGCCTATAAATCAGATATTATCGATTACAACATTCCAGAGGAAATGACCGATTTGCTCGATAATGCCAGCATCGACTACAGCGGAATGAACCTGAGTGCTGGGTACGTCAACGTATCCTGGAAAAATAATCTATTAAAAGCCATCCCAAGTGTTCCGGGAGACACACTGAACCCGGAGATTATGCCAACCATCAGTGAGCGGGGCCGGGAACCAATGACCGGTGAATCACTGACTTACAATCTGGAAACCCGCCATGGTAAAATCATCCAGGGGCGCACCAAGACCGGAGGTGGCTATTATTCCGGCGAGGAAATCCGCAATACCGATAATCAGACTTATTATATCGCCCACAGCAGTTATACCACTTGCGATCTAGCCGTCCCCCATTTCCATTTTGCCGGCCGGCGAATGAAAATGATCAACCAGGATAAAGTCATCATCCGTCCAATAATTTTATATATCGCCGGAATACCGATAATGGCCTTGCCCTTGGGTATTTTTCCGCACCAGGGAGGGGCGCGTCATTCAGGCTGGATCATGCCCGGTTATGGCGAAAACCGCTCCCGGGGACAATTTATCAATGGGCTGGGTTATTTCTGGGCTCCCAGTGATTATTATGACTCGCGTTTCTTATTTGATTTCAGTACTAAATGGGGCATCCGTTTCAGGAATTATAACCGCTATAACAAACGTTATCGCTTTAGCGGTTTGCTGAATCTGGAGTTTAAAAAATCGCTCGGTCAGGAAAATAAAGATATTGTAAACCTGTTCGAACCAGGCTCAACCACCGACTATGTATTAAAATGGAAACATAATCAGATGATGCGCCATGACCAGCGCCTGAACATTGACGCAACTTACCAGAGTAACAGCGATTATAATCTGGAAAATGGTATTGATCTGGAACGACGCCTGAAACAACAGGCCCGATCCAACCTGACCTATTCAAAAAGGTGGAAGAAAACCAAAAATTCGATGAGTCTGAACCTGTCATCTTCCCGTGATCTGATGGTCAACAAAAAAATCGATCCAACCACTGACTTTTATCAAACACCAACTAAAGCCGGTACAAAACTGAATATAACAACCAGTACTTTACCGAGAATTTCATTCCGGCATGGCCAGGATTATTTCTTCAAAAGCAGCGGAAAGAAGAAGCGCTGGTACAATAATATCACCTGGAATTACAGTACTAATCTAAATAATCCGCATAAAACATATTATGAGTCGGAAGAGGTTCCCGACTCAGTAAATCAATATCGCTGGAATCCAACCGTCAGAACTTTTTCTGATCAAGTTGTTAATCATACCAGCAGTATTTCAGGTCCTCAGAAAATATTTAAATATATCACTGTCAACCCCAGCACAAGTTTGAAGTCCAGTTGGGTAAATCGCAGTTTTGTAATTGCCGGACTTGATTCGGTAAATAATAAATTGATTAAAAAAGAAGTTGATGGCTTTGCCGCCCGGACCACGGCCAATTTTAGTCTGAATCTGAAAACCCAGATTTATGGTATGTTTCCGATCAATATCGGACCCCTGAAATTTCTGCGCCACGTCGCCTCCCCCACGATAGGCTATCGGTACAGCCCCGATTTCTCTAAACCGGTTTTCGGTCATGATTTCGGCTATTTTCAATCGATTGCTGACACCAATGGAATCCCTTTATCGTTGGATCGCTTTGCCGGAACTTTGGCTGGAACAACGCCTAAAACCGAATCGCAATCAATCAGATTTTCGATGAATAATTCCTTTCAGGCTAAAATGCTAAAGGATGAAAAGGAGATCAAACGGGACCTGTTTACCTATAATTTCTCAACCAGCTATAATTTCAAAAATTACAAAATGGGGATTCTGAGTTCATCCCTGCGATCTAAACTCAGCAATAAGCTGAACCTCGACCTGAGAATGAAACATGATTTTTATGAATTCGATGAGGAAATGCAGCAAAAAACCGACCAGCTACGGGTCAATAAATACGGCCTGCCAAAACCACGTTTGACCCAGGTCAGCATGTCACAGAGTTTTAGTTTTTCCGGTAAGCGTCTGAAACCGATCGTATTGCAACCGGACACGTTAATTGATTCGACCATTATTAAAGAAGAATTCATCGATCAGGGAATTGAAGCGAAACCGGTTAAGAAACCCACAAAATTAGATGGCGCCAATCTCTGGAAAGCCAGCTTTTCATTCTCTTACTCATTGACAAATCCGCAAATGACCAATGAAACAGAACGTTTCCAGATGAATTCCGGTGTTACCGTCCAGATGACCGAAAACTGGCGCGTTAAATACAATGCCAGTTTCAATCTTTTAACGCGCAAGATGTTAAACCATAATTTTTCAATCTATCGCGATCTGCATTGTTGGGAGTTGTCACTTAACTGGGTGCCTTCCGGTTTTGGGCAGGGATTTTACTTGCAGATAAGTCCCAAATCACCGACGTTGAAGGAACTTAAAGTGGAACACCGCGGTGGTCGTCATCTATCTACAGGATATTAACTACGCCTAATTCAAAGTCCGTTTATGCCAATTGAAATACTGCGGGATAAGCAAAGAATTTTAAATTACTGCCGTCAGGATTACTACCTGCACTTGTACAGCATTGGCGATCTGGATGATTTTTTCTGGCCCTATACCACTTGGTACGCGCTGGAAGACCGCGAGATCACTCAGGCCCTGATACTTTTATACACTGGGATGGAATTACCAACTGTTCTGGCCTTGACCAGCAACCTACAACCGATGAAAACCTTACTATCAGAATTATTGCCAGTCCTGCCTGATAAATTCTATACCCACCTCAGTCCCGGTCTAATCCAAGTTTTTAATAGTCAATTCAATATGGAATCTTACGGGCAGCATCTTAAAATGGTTTTAACCGAACTCGAACTAATTGCCACTTGTGACACCGGTCGTTCTACCCAACTAACAACCGCCAATCTAGAGGAAATTCAATCATTGTACAAATCCGCTTACCCCGGAAACTGGTTCGATCAGCGGATGCTGGAATCCGGTCAATACTTCGGATATTTCGAAGATGATCACTTAGTCAGTATTGCCGGAATTCACGTTTACTCACCAGCTTATAATGCTGCCGCTCTCGGCAATATTACCACACATCCTGATTATCGGGGTGGCGGCCTTGCTACCAGAGTCACGGCAGCTTGTTGTCAATCATTGCTGAAGGATATCACCCGGATCGGTTTGAATATCAAGGCTGATAACCTGGCCGGTCTGACTCTTTATGCAAAATTGGGATTCACTGAATACGCCCCGTATGGTGAATTCATGCTACACCGGAAAAGTAATTGAAAAAGGAAATTTCAGGGTTTACTTACTGCCAGTTTTTCTGCAAATTCAACCATAATTATAGGAGTAATCATGTATTGTCCTTTGTGTCAGGCTGAGTATAAACCGGAAATAAAACACTGTGCCGATTGCAATGTCACTCTGGTAGAGACCCTGCCGCCAGAGCTGCCACTGGAAGAAATAAAATGGGTGCTGGTGGGAACGCTGCAGGGAAAAACCTATGCCGAAATGATAACCGAGATTTTAGATCAGGAGCATATTGCCCATTTTATAAAGTCAGATGTACTCACAGCTACTTTTAATATCTCCGGTCTCGGGTCCACCGGTGGCCGGGTCAAACTTTACGTTCCGGAAAATAAGCTGGCCATAGCCAGAGAAATATTAACCGGTTTAATCGATTGATTAGATGAGTAAGAATACAATCAGATCGATCAAAGGAACCCACGATATTCTGCCGGATCAGTCCTGGCGTTGGCAGCAATTGGAAAATCACGTCCATGATTTTATGCACCGTTACGGCTACCGTGAAATTCGCACCCCTGTTTTCGAGCGTACCGAATTGTTTGCCCGGGGAGTTGGCACTGATACTGACATCGTATCCAAGGAAATGTACACCTTCCGGGATATGAGCAATAACAGCATCACCCTGAAACCGGAACTGACTGCACCGGTGATTAGATCCTATCTCCAGCATAATCTGGGACGCCTGACACCATTGACTAAACTGTACTATATCGATCATGCTTTCCGTCAGGAGCGCCCGCAAGCCGGCCGCTACCGCCAGTTTCATCAATACGGTGTCGAAGCGCTCGGTTCACCCCATCCGGAGATTGACGCTGAAATAATCGCGATTGCCTATTTTTCCTTGCTGGAACTGGGGCTGGAGAATCTGACAATCAAACTTAACAGCATCGGTTCCAGAGAATGCCGAATAGCTTTCCGCGCTGCCTTACAGCATTTCCTTAAGCCCCACCTTGGTGATTTATCAGAAACCAGCAAAAGTCGTTTTAATACCAATCCGCTACGTATTCTGGACACCAAAATCCCTCATGAAATCGAAATTGTGCAGGGTGCACCCGCCATGAGCGATTATCTTACCGCTGAAGATGTGCAACATTATAATCAAGTAAAATCGCATCTGAACGATCTAAACATCCCTTTTGAGGAAGACAACAAATTGGTCCGGGGCCTGGATTATTATACCCGCACCACCTTTGAGATTATTTCACCCGCCCTGGGGGCTCAGAATTCGGTCTGCGGGGGCGGCCGTTATGATGGCTTGATTGAAACCCTGGGCGGCAAACCTACTCCGGGAATCGGTTTTGCTGCCGGAATTGAAAGAATTCTGATGGCAGCGGCCGTTTCACAAAGTGAGGAACCCACAGTCCTGGTATATCTAATTGTCATTGATGACGATGGGCGCTCTACGGCGTTTAAACTTTTACATGATTTACGTGATAAAGGAATCAACGCTGATATGGATTATCTCCATCGCAGTATGAAATCCCAATTACGCGAGGCAAATCGTCTCGGAGCTGAGCTGGTATTAATAATCGGATCAGAAGAATTGAAAGATGGCACCGTACAATTCAAAAATCTGAAAACCGGCAGCCAAAAAGCAATACCACTGGATTCGGTTTTAGCCGAAATATCAGAGAAACCAGATTAGTTACTACTTGAGTTATAAGTTTTAATATTAATAGCCCAACCCTTCCCGCCTACGTGCCTACGGCGGGCAGGCGGGGCTGGGATTTGAACGCGCAGAAATTCCAGCAGGGCATTCATGCCCTTATTATTTAGAAAATCATGTGTTTAAAACGCCGTGAATGGCGTCAGAACGTCTTTAGTATCTGTAACCCCGCCATGAAGAGGCTGTGTGAAAATTAATTCCACACTTTTATGTGA
>JABMQW010000067.1 GCA_013203115.1 Fidelibacterota bacterium | reverse complement strand
GCGATCCATAACATGGCTTTATAAATTACCAGGCGTCCTTCCCGGTAGGTCTGAGTGGCGGACCAGGGTTGTTGCAGGTTTTGAAATTCCTGCAGGAAATTTTCGGGTCTATGCTCCTGAAGATATGCCAGACCCCACAACATGGGCTCAAAAACCAGGTAAAACCAATAGGTTTGCGCAGCACTATATTCATCATGATTTGCAATTTTAATTGTATCACCGAGAAAAATGATCAGTTCATTCCGTGTCCAGCTATTATCTAAAGCACCCAGATCAGAGTCCAGAAAATTATCTAATACACCAGAGTCCTTATGCCACAATCCTACTTTTTTCCCGGTAGTCAGATTAGTCACTCTGAATGGCAGGGCCATTTCCCCTGTCGGACTCTGACTGGCAACGGTATCTCCAATCGGAGTACTAAAAAAATCAATTTTATAATCAAAATTAGCACGTAGTTCATATTGATTGAGATTTTGTACCAAAACTGGCCAAACCTGGTTGATAGTGGTGCTGTCGGTATTTTCACTCCATTCGATCGCTTCATATTCTGTAGTAGCAGGCTGCCTAGGAGGCAAATTTGTGTACCTGTACTGGATGCCACCCACCTGTTCACTCCAGGTATTCATAGCTGTAATTGAGCGGTAGACCGGTATTGATATGATACTATCGACCATGAATGCTCCGGGATAATCCAATAAAGAGTCTATTTTATTTTGTGAAAAACCGTTAACTGTTACTGCCTCATCAATTTCTACCGGTTGCTGAGAAACGGAATCATCAATTTCATAGACATATATGTAGGGATTCTCACAAGCCATACCTGCAATGGCGTCTGACTCTTGGTTGGCCTGAATTTCGAACTTGAACAAAACATCTTCTAATTGCTCTGTATCGACCATATTATATTCAATTTCACCGGTGCCAATTGTCATCGGTTGCCGCAGAAAAAATGAATTGATGTCATCGGGAAAAGAAATGTTACTGGCATAAAAACCAGGGATAATTTTAATAAAGTTCACGTCTGATTCGGATTGCCCCAAAGGACATTCCAGGCTGGGATATCCACCACCATCCGGTCCGGTGAAATGACCCGGGTTTATGGGAGACCATACGGTATCCCGGCTATAAATACTATTAATCGTATCAACTAAAGTATAGACAACCTCATAGGTTCGGAGACCCATATCGTAGGCGGTTACCGAATAGGCATATTCAATTCCATCAACCACATCTTCATCGATATAGACATACTGCAGTCCGTTATCGGTGCCTAAATTGATACGGAATCGTGCCGGATATGGATCCGGACCGGAAATGCTGATCAGTCTTATGGTGTCATTGGGACTGCATTCATCGGTAGGATAAATACATTTTAGTGAATCTTCTTCAAATGAGTAATCAAACTGGGCAATTGGCTGCCAGCCGATAAACTCGCTTTTGGTATCATAGATTCTATCTTCCGGAGTTCCCCAAGTTTTGCCACCATCGGCACTGCGATAAATCCGGTAACCTTCGAAATCGGCATAGCCGGTCAGAGAATCCACCGACGATTCAGCAAGATTATCCCAATACAGGATTACCCGGTTATGCTCTGCGGCTGCATTGACCGTAGGTGTGATCGGTGTGGAAAAACCATCGTTAGCACCGCGGATAAACGTCAGGCTCAGTACAATATAAGGAAGCCCATTCGCCATTCTTTTCCAAATTGAATACACTATTCTGCCCATTTCTGCCATTCCGCCCAATTAAAATTCCATTCCGATACCAATCTGATGGGTCGATTCCAGAATACCATAATCAGCGAAAGCATAATCCACTGACACTATGAACATTCCGGCACGGTATTTCATACCGGCTCCGGTGGTAAACCGGCCCGTATCATGCCCGAGATAACTACCCATTCTGAGGAAAAACATTTCATTCCAGCCATACTCCAAACCGGCGCCACCGGACAACAGATTGTCCATAGGATTGACTCCTTCGATAGATACAGTCAAACGATTTGTACCATCTTGAATGAAGGTGCTGTTAGGTCCAATCAGATTATTGGCAACTCCCAGTTTAAAAGCTAAGGGTAGCGGAAATGATGAGGTTACTTTTCTTAGCTGTCCGCCGACCTCCAGGTTCTCATTCACATCCTGATTGAGTCCTTTCCCGTGGTATTCAACCTCAGGTCCGAAATTGGTCACGGACATACCCAGCACAAAACCATAGATACCGGTATTGAAATTCGAGCCAATATCAAAAGCGAATGTCTGCATGTAACTCGTGTGAATTTGGTCATGGATATAATTTATGTTAATCCCAACTTTCAACCGGTCGGTCAGACGCCGGGCATAAGCTACACGTAAAGCAATCGAGGTAACATGATACATATTACCCGTGCCATTAGATTGTTCCAAGGTTGTCTCTTTGATTGGTCCCGAATCCAGATAGAATAGGTGTAATCCAATAAAATCCGACTGTCCAAAGCGTTGACCAATGGCGAATACGCTGTATGAAATTCCGGCTAAATGACTAACCTTTGAAGCATAAATTTGAGATTTTTCTATGAATGCAATTCCAGCCGGATTGCTAGGTATTGTGACCACGCCCCGACCGGCAGCTATGTTGGTTCCACCCATCCCAATTCCGCGCACATCAACATTGAGCTTGAGCCAATTTCCAGTTGATGTGCCGACCCGGGTTACAATCTCCGGTATGTCTTGAAACTGGGCAAAGCCCAGGCCGGTTATAGTTAATAATGCTATCAGAGGAGGTATTATTTTCATTTTAGGATGCGCTTTCATTACCGAACCACCGCAAATTTGCCAATATGTTTTTTACCTTCCCATTCAACTACATAAATATATAGACCGGGTGCGACTTCCTGGTTGTTAACTGATCGCAGATTCCAGAATTCGTTGCCAGTGGTCGCATCCGTATGAGTGAATGAATTAACTTTCTCTCCTGTTACGGTAAAAATCGTAACGGAACTGTTTTGCGGTAATCCGCTGAACAACAGTTTCCTGATATATTCGGATTCATTATAACCGGAACGTACTATATAGGGATTTGGAACAACATTAATATTATCAAGTGACTGAGCAGCGGGAAAGCCCGGAATCACGGTTACAAAATTTGGATCATGGATGGTGGTTCCCCGGGAATTTTCAATAAATTGATAGCCATCCGGCTCGGACCAGGAGTTAGGATTGGAGCTTGTTTGAACCGTATCGGCGTAGAACTCGCCGGTGCCGGTCGTATCTTCGTAGTAAAACACACGGCTCGGTGCTTCGACCCCCATATCATAGGCCGTTACCGAGTAGGTATACTCCAGTCCATCAATTACATTAGTATCAACCCAGTAGTATTTTCCATCAATGTTTTTCTTCGGCAGACCTGTATCCGAACCCAGGTCGAACCAGGGTGCATTCGGATCAGGTCCTTTTATTGAATGACCGCGATTAACATCGTAACACGCAGAATCTTCAAAGATGCAATGCAATGAATCTTCCTCGGCGGTCAAATCAAACTGATCCACCGGGCGCCAGCCGACAAAGATATTGTTATCATCATAAATTTTATCTTCCGGTC
>JABMQW010000066.1 GCA_013203115.1 Fidelibacterota bacterium | reverse complement strand
GCGCAGCCCCCTGGTAAAATAAATTTTATGTGGGCGATATCCGCCTCGAACGGATGACCTCTGCGATGTGAACGCAGCCCTCTAACCAGCTGAGCTAATCGCCCTAAAGCAAGAGCTAATTGGAATTTCATTTCATCCATAGCATGAGAAATTTACAATTACTACAAGACTGAAACAATAACAGTGCCAGACTATCAGTGACTGAAAATAATATAGAGCCACATGGGTTAACCCATAGTATTCTAAATTTACGCCCTGTGAAGCAACATCCCTATTCTGGGATGAATTTTGGAATTCATCCACGCCTAAAGCATGCACTGATTACTATGACCCAAGTCAAGCTATTTTCAAGAGATTTGGGTGAACAGAGTAATGGTTTTCTATGTAGGGTTTCTGATCCCTGATTATCGCGCACATAATCTTTACAAGTTTATTCTCAACATTATTAAGGATGAGTTTTTTCGCTTTGCCTTCTTTCTGTTTCAGGAGGTAATATTTACGGAAAACAGGCTTGTGAGTCACCACAGATCGCGCCGCAAGATGAAGTAATTTGCGCATGATAGAGGGTCCATATTTAGGTGTTTTTGGTTTCTTAAATATGGATGAACTACTTTGATGCATACGAGGAGCAATCTTTAGGTAACTGGTAAATTGCTTATAATGTTTTTCAGTTTTAAACCCGTTGGTAAGCACGAGCATATTGAAAGCCAGAAGATTCTGTACTCCAGGTAGTGATTTCAGGTTATTCACTGTTTGTCTCATATGGGGTTCTTTATGAATAAGATTATCCATTTCCTTTTCCAAGGTATCAATATTTTTTGTTAGTGTTTTGATTTGGCTCTTCAGGGTCCTGATTGCCACAGCAGGCCGAATGGCTTTACGATTAAGCGCTGCTAAATTATTTGTTACTGCGGTTCTCTGGCTTACCAGCAATTCACGGGTAGTAATAAGCGCTTTCATTTTTTCCACTATATCTTCTCTGGGCTCCCATATATTCAGTTCATCAAAAAATCGAAAGGCATACTCCGCAATTTGCAGACTGTCCACAGGATCTGTTTTATGTCCATCTATTTTAAAAGCTCGTTTTACTTTCAAAGGTGGGTCAACTGCCAAAGTGTACTTAAGGTTATGCAGAAAATAACAAAGCTTTTCTCCATAGACGCCGGTGGCTTCTATACAGATGATCATGTCTTTCTGCTTGATCTTGTTTCGTTTAAACCAGGCAGCCAGTTCTTTAAACCCCTGTGGGTTATTATCAAACTGCTGGGGACCAAAAAGAGCAATCCCTGGTGTATCAGAGATACTGACCACAAAGTCATCAGATGCGATGTCAATTCCGATAGAAAATAGGGGTTGTTTCATTTTAACTTTCTCCATGTTGGTTTAGACTAACAAGCCCTAAGATATCGCAGATGTGGTGGAACTTTTTCCATCTTATTTATCTGAATAATTTGGATAGAATTACTATCTGGTTTTTGCCACAACCAGGGTTGGGTCTTAATCAGTACGTAGGCTTTTAGCGTTGAACAAAGTTTAGACTTCTTCAACCCTGGGCGGTATCTTAAGTTCTTCATTAGGAAAATATTAACTTTAATTATCATGTTCAAAGTCTAATGGAACAAAGTGAACGTGACGTGGTATTCTTTTGGTCGGGATAAAATGTCAGGAAAATCAACTTTCGCGAATTATTAAAATTGAAGGTCAAATTAATCTAAAGTAATTTGTGTAGTAATTAATACCCACCATTATTAAAATCACAAAAAGTGGAAGATTTCCAATGAAGATTAAATCATTAATCGCGGCTGCTCTTTTATCTTGTATAACTTTATTTGCCCAGACTCAGTTTTTTACCACCTCGACGACAATTGTCGGTCCCGGTGTGACCCTTAAAAAAGTTCATGCACCAACAGTGCCATGGATAATAAATGTGCTTGAGGTAGATCTGCAGGAACCATATATCAAAATGGAATCAGTTAAAGCTAACAACCGGTTATCCGGATATGAAACTACCAGTTCGATGGCGGCTCGCAGCAGCTATACCGGACATCGAGTTGTTGGTGCAGTGAACGCAGATTTCTACGGTGCAGGCGGCGTTCCGATCGGTTCCCAGATAATAAACGGTATTTTATTAAAAACATCATGGGCTTGGTCATCGATTGGATTTGATGAGAATAATAGACCAACTATTAATACTATCGGTTTCGCTGGTGATGTGATGTCTGATTCCGGGAACTTCAGTATAACAGACGTTAATACAATTCGCGGTAGTGATGAGTTGATTGTTTATAATTCATTTTTCGGAGGTACAACGGCAACTAATATATATGGTACTGAAGTACTGGTGTCAACGATTGATGGCTGGATTGTTAACGATACGGTAAACTGTATTGTAGACCAGGTTGAGATTGGAATTGGGTCCATGGCATTACCTGTAAATCGACTTGTACTTTCGGGGCATGGAACAGCTTCAACATACTTGAATAATTTTCAGGTCGGGTATACAATCGGGCTGGAACTACGATTATCGCCGTCTTTACCGCGCTTGACACAATTAGTCGGTGGAAATTATAAATTTCTTGAAGATGGTAGCTATACGGGCAGCACCAATACAGATCGGCATCCACGAACATTTATAGGCCTATCTTCCGATAGCTTACGTCTTTTTATTGCCACGGTAGATGGTCGGCAACCCGGTAGCATAGGAATGAACTATCAGGAACTGGCTGATTACATGATAAGTATCGGAGCTGTACACGCATTGAATCTTGACGGGGGCGGGTCAACGACTATGATCGTTACCGATCAGATTGAAAATTCTTTGTATCAAGTCGAAAGGACAGTATCCAATGCTTTGATGGTGGTGTCTAATGCTCCTACTGGTACCCTTAATACCGTTCAGGTACAACCAGATAATTTTCGGGTATTTGCTGGTTCGACCATCAATATTCAAACAACCGGTTGGGATCAATATTTCAACCCGGTCATTATTAATACAGATAATATTATTTATACTGTTGATCTTGAATACGGGATGATTGATTCAGCCGGAAATTTCACTGCGACTGACCATAGTGTTTCGGGATATATTGCTGTTGATTATCAGGGACTTACTGATACAGCTCAATTTTATGTTAAATCCTTGCAAAGTATCACCTTCAATACTGACTATCAGAATACCGACAATATTACCGGTATTCAATTTCCGCTTACCTGCATCGATGAGGATAATCTGCCTCAATCAATACCACTTTCTAATTTTCAGTGGGTGGTGGCTAATACGGATATTGGTTATTTTGATTCAACTGCGACCTTTTACGGAACTGAAGAGGGTATCACCCAGATTATTGCATCTTACTCAGGTTTGAGCGATACGACGGTTATTTCAGTAGAAATTGGATATGGAACATCAATAATTGATAGCATGGATGTTTTGGATAACTGGTCTCTATCTGGCGCTTTATACGATACTTTAGCAACTACCCTTGATGTTGTCGATCAACCCAGTTCCATCGGCAGCGGTTCTTTTAGATTACATTATCAATTTATTCGTTCTGATGTAGGAAGAAGCTGGAATTATCTTGATACTGATATCCCCGTCTATGGGCTACCTGATACCATTTTATTTGATTTCAAATCCAATCCGGGTGACCATCGTGTGCATATGCTAGTCATGGTCATTAGTGATGATAATGATGAGCTTTTTCAATGCTCAACCATACCAATTGATACAAATTTTACGACTTATAAATTAGCTGTAGATGATTTTGGTACTACAAATCCGAACTCAGTATTTCATTTCCCAATCAGGATTAAATCGATTCAAATCAGGCTTGGGTACGAGGGAAGTATCGGCGATACAAATAGTGGTATTATTTATTATGATAACTTGCAGGTGAATTATCCCAACCAGTTAGATATTACTAACAAGCCCCGTATTACCTTGCCGATAGGCTTTAATTTAAGCCAGAATTACCCCAACCCGTTTAATCCATTAACTACAATCCAATACGAATTACCCCAAAGATCGGATGTCCGGATTACCATTTATGACCTGCTTGGTAGAAAAGTGACAACCCTGGTATCAGAAACCCAGGACGCTGGTTACAAATCGGTACGATGGGACGCATCCAACGATAAGGGGCAACCAGTAAGCGCCGGAGTTTATTTCTACCAGATCAGAGTCTATGATCCCGTTGCAATCGGGGTCGGAGAACTTGTGAAAACACGTAAAATGGTTATTTTGAAATAAGGAAGATCCTCATCGTCCATCTTATCTCCTAACCGTCGAATTACGATGGATAAAAAACTCAGCGTTGATGAATGATGCTATTTAAAGTAGAAATACGGATACCCATGCCGATATATCATAAATCATTTATTATTGTGCTACTTTGTAAAACTTTATTAATTGCGCAGAGTCTTTCACTCGATCAGATACAGATTAATTTATTAACAAATCCTCCTAATACCGGAGACCCCAACTTGCGTGAAGCCACGATATTAGATTTAGATAACATTCTTAAGCATGACTCTTCACGAACTTCGCCAGACGTATGTGATTTTTACAATTTCATGATGGCGAAAGTAAGTTCAGAACTGCAGGATACTGTTACATCCGGCATAACAATCTGGATGATGTATAACCATGGTATGGTGATCAAATCACCGCAAGTTGTGTTTGCTTTCGATTTAGTAGATGGATATAGCGGCTGGACACAACAACTTCCGTCAGAATTAATTACGGAGATAGATGTGTTATTCATTAGCCATTGGCATGGGGATCATTATGATTATTCGATAGCGAATACGGTAATAGTGAATGGTGGCGATGTAGTTGTTCCATCAGAAGACACATATATTACAGGTAGTATTCCGATGGCACCAGGAGATAGTATTATGATTTCAGGTTTGCAAATAAAAGCTCATTATGGATTGCATAGCACAGCTCTTAGGATTTATGAAGTCACAACTACGACTGGTTTTAAAATCCTTCACACAGGAGATAATCAAACCTCTGATGTCCTCCCGATAGTTGAAAATATAGATGTTTTATTATTGAATGCCTGGGTTAATGAAAGCGGTTCAACTTCAGCTGTTATAGGAATGCGCAACTGCATTAATGCACTCAATCCTGCTGTGATGATACCTGGACATATTCAAGAATTAGCTCATGCCTATAATCCTGGTAATCCTACAAGCCGGGTTCCATATGAGTGGGCCTATGAAGTAGATGATGTGTCACTTAATTCTGATGTAGAAGTCATGGCTTGGGGTGAAAGATATTTTCTGTCCGAAGTTGTTATTAGTATATCAGACCAAAAAAGTGATCTGGAACTTCCACGGCATTTTACTCTATATCAAAACTACCCCAACCCCTTCAATCCAAATACGACGATACATTACGAATTACCCCAAAGATCGGATGTCCGGATCACCATCTACGACCTACTGGGCCGAAAAGTGACTACCTTGGTATCAGAAATTCAGGATGCTGGTTATAAATCAGCACGATGGGATGCATCCAACGATAAGGGGCAGCCGGTCAGCGCCGGTGTGTATTTCTACCAGATTAAGGTCTACGATCCCATTGCAATCGGAGCCGGGGAACTTGTGAAAACCAAGAAGATGGAGGTAATAAAATAGTAGCAATGATACCAAAGGAAGATCCTCAGCGGCCATCTTCATCTCCTTGCGGTTGACTTCCGATGGATAAAAAGCTTAATATAGATGAATGGTGGTGTGGTAGTAACTTGGAGAATAATGTATCCAATTTGTTTCATAGGTTTATCCGTTTTATGTGCTAATGATTTTGTAAGCTATTACAGCCCCAGTATTCAGATCGGATATAGCTCAAATCAAGGATATTTTATATCAGGTCAAATATCATTTGGTATTGGGTATAAAGATATTCCTATTCTACCCGGTGCGACCTTTGGAATTAGAAGATACCGTAACATGACAATGATTTATACTGATGCTCAACTGGTGGTACTTTTTATGGGACTTGGTAAAGGCTTGTCAAACCCGGAATTGGTTATCGTGGGACAATAAAACCAGCACGTTATAAGCATATCAAATTCTGGGGTGGGGCTGGTATTAACTTCACATATGATAATGTAAGAGATTCAGACGGAATATCAATTAATAATCACGGTATTATCCTAATTGTCCCCAGGTTTATCACTGGAAAATCCTTTTATTTCTCTCCTGATAAGGATAGTGATGTATGGAATTGAACTTTATCACCAACACTTTTTAACCAATCACCAGTAGTTCGAAACAGCTAATGTGTAGTATATTTTGTGAACATAAAATGTATAGAAAACAGGACAAAGAATCAATTATGGCACTTAATCGGACTACCTTGGATATTGATAAATCGAAAAATATGCCCAGCGCATTTACGCTCCCTAAATTAATTACCAGCTTATTAGTAGCCATTTTCATTCTATTGATTGCCGGCTGTTCAAATCAGGAAAAAGGGAAGATACCGATAACGACCAAGTCGAAACAGGCGCGGGCTTTCTATCTGCAGGGTCGCGAATTGAGTGAAAATCTCCGTGGACAGGAAGCGATCCGGTTTTTCCAGCAGGCGATTGCCGAAGATTCGATCTTTGCCTTAGCTTACCTGGAATTGGCTATGGTCCAACCCAGTACTAAGGAGTTTTTTGAGGCATTTAATACGGCTAAGACCCTAACTGATCATATTTCGGTCGGAGAACGATTAATGATCTATGGCATTGATGCAGCCGTGAGTGGTCTTCAGATGCAGCAACGTAAGATGTATCTTGATTTGGTGGATATCTATCCCAGTGACGAACGTGCCCATTATCTGCTGGGCAACTATTTTTATGGAAAACAGGAATACCAGGCCGCAATCAAGGAATACCACAAAGCAATTGTCATTAATTCAGATTTTGCCCCGTTGTATAACCAACTGGGTTATGCTCATCGCTTTTTGGGTGAGTACGGACAGGCCAAAACGGCTTTCAAGAAATATCTTCAATTGATCCCGGATGATCCCAACCCCCTGGATTCCTACGCGGAATTACTGCTGAAAATTGGAAAATTCAAGCCTTCCATAGAATATTATTTGCCCACCCCCCGTTTTTTAGAATGGGTTGAACAGGACAATCTGATCGGGGTTATCACGAGCAGCTATGGCAAGTGGCCTGAAGGTTCTCACCCCTGTGCCCATGAGTAATATCTGCAAGATCGTAGTGATTT
>JABMQW010000065.1 GCA_013203115.1 Fidelibacterota bacterium | reverse complement strand
TAGGTACCCAATTTTCATGTCAATGTCGGAATTTGGGTTTCCACATCCTCATATCTTTTCTCTATTAAATTCATTTGGCTGATGACTTCCGTCGAAGAAATATTTTGGTTGTCTCTTTCTTTTCTTCCGAAGTAGAATGCAAATGATCCACAAATTGCCGTGACCCCAAATATCGCTAATGTGATAACTATTCTTGTATTATACGCTAATGTAACCGATTCAGGTTTATCATATGTAAAAAATGCTAACAAAGATGAACCAGCAACACCAAATAAAATTGAACCAATCGTATGAAAAAAATTAGCTGAATCCTTTATATTCCGAATTTTTTCTTTTAGAAAAGCCCATTCCTCAACTAATATTGGATATGCTAACTTCTTTTGAGGGCAAATAAGTTCATAGTCTTGGCTAATAGTAAATGTTGTATTTTCAGTCATCTTTCGTCTCCTTTTCAGAAGGATCAATGGCTTTAACAATTATTGCATTTACTAGAATGGTATTCCCGCAGTTGTCGCAGGTTATAGGTATTACAGGTACTATTGGTATTTTACCAATAACTAATTTTCCTTTATTATACTGTCGTAGTTCATAAATATTATCTGAGACACTCCATTTTCCACTATTACAAAGGGGGCACTTTGATTCACCCCACTTTGATTGTAGATGTTCAATTACTTGTTGTGGATTTATATTTCCCATATTCCATTCTTTTCAAAAAGAAGCTTAAAATTCTCACTTCTTTTTACTTTTTTGTAATTTTGAAAAAACATTGATTTACCCGGCATATTCCTGTAAAATCCACAATCCGTATCAGAATAGTTCCGTCCGCTCCCGTGTACCGGTCATTCAGGATATTACGCAGTATCCGGTTGATATTAAAGGTAAAAGTGGGAGGACAGGTAGGATGGGTTACCATTATCTTTTCTTTGAAACGCCGATGAAAAAAAGTCAGTAAAAGTTGCAGTTAACAGCTGGTTGATTAATCAGGTCCGGTTGTTTTCTATCCGTTTCACGAGTTCAGGGAATTCCCGGCACCATTCCCGGAAAGTATCATCCAGTCCCAGAAAGGCAATGTATTTTTGCAATATCGGCATTGAGATTGAACTGATGGAGCATTCTTCAATGTACTTGATCTTATATTGTGGTGCCTTTATTTCCCGGCCGACATCTTTGATGGATAGATACCTGGAAGTACGCGCTACTTTAATTGGTTTGGCTAATACCATGAACGAAACAACGTCACGTGGATTCATCCCCCACTTTTCTAAGACTTGGATTATATCAGGGGAAATATTCTTTAATTCATCCGCTAAGGCTGATGTCAATTCATCCAGCCTTTGTTTGTCAGATGCTTTCATTTTATGACTGGCGTAGACAGATCCGTTGTTGCTATCGTGTCCATGGTTAATTGTACTCGTTCGATTGTCGGTGCGGCAGGCAAACGATCAACTGGTCGAATAATTCGGTTTTGGAGATGTATTTCGTGGATATCAATTTTTTCTCTTGTTCGATTTTTATCAATCCCCAATAAGCAAGAAATCGGTCGAAAGTACGTAAAGAATAACAGGTAGAGTGTTGGTCTTCGACCGTACTGAATCTGGGCTTGATTGAATGATCTATTAGTTGTGGAAATGCCTTGAAATAACGATCGGCATAAAATGAATCCGGTCGCTTTTCGATGCCGTATTTACTGAGTAATACCAATGAAAACCCAAACCCAAACTGCCCTACAATATTTTGGCCGTAACCGTCAAAATAAGCCCAATTGAATTTGGAACTAAAAGCCAGGAACAGGCTGCGCAGCAATTGGTATTTGTCGGATAAAATTTGTGAACCTTTGACCGTCAAACTAAGCATGTTTTTTCGCTTTTTAATAACTCCGGCGAAGGTAAGTAATATTCGGGTTAAAGTAATTGTGTTGGAGGCGGACTCACGGTTTAATTTGGTAATCCCAGCCTCTATGAATTCTTCTTTGAGATAACCTTGACTATATAAATCTATTACTATTTTCGGCGGGAGATAACCACTATTGGTCAGTTTAAGTTCCCCTGCTGTTGCGATCATGTCAGCCAGATAATTTGCTTGATTAAGTAACGGTATCTTGTGGTATTCGGAGTCGGCTAATTTTACTAATTGAACAGGACAGCCGGGGTTAAATATGTCATATAAAATGAATTCCATTTCATCCGGGGAATATCCTTCAAATTCTTGGATTTGTGACCTATTCTGTTCATTAATTATTCTGTTAAAATGGTTTTGTAAATCATCAATCATATTGCTCGATTCCAATCTGTATAGTTATCAATAATTAAATATTTGTACCTTGTTGAGGTATCGAAAAATAATTCATTGGTCCTACTGCTGGGTAGTTCATTACAGCTATTTCGGTTTTTCTGCCTACTAGCATATTCATTTATAATTAGCCAAATGTACAGAAAAATATTAGTTTTGGCTACATATTAAATGCTCTGGTCGCTAGAATACTGATTTAAATTAAAGGTAAAAGTGGGGGGTAATGGAAACCTTCAAGGTCTCGTTCTTGCGACCTTGAAGGTTGCTTAATTAATAGGGGGACAACTCATGAGTTGTTCGTATGGGCCTGCTGATGGCACTTAAAATGAAATTGTGGTTATAATCTCCGCCACATGATGTAGGCATTGGTCAGACCATTTTTCTGATGGTTAAAAGCATCAGGTACTTCGCCAACGATTTTGAAACCCAGCTTTTCCCACAATCGGACAGCTTGTGCGTTACTTTTAACAACAATATTGAACTGCATGGCCTTAAATCCAAGTCGCCTTGCTTCATTCAATGAAAATTTTCCCATGGCAGTGCCAATTCCCTGCCTTGCTGCAGACGGCAAAGTCATGAATGATGCATTAGCAACATGGGAGCCCAGATCCGGTTGATTATCCTTGATGAAAAAGGTTCCAACAATTTTCTCATCGATGATTGCCACATAAGTATGTTTATCATCACCGCACCAATAGGCCAGCATTTTTTCCCGGCTGGAATCAGGGGCAAAAACATAGGTGTCCCCGGTAGAAATAACCTGTTTGATGATGTCCCAGACCTGATCGAAATCCTGTGCGATAGCTGTTCTGATAGCAATGGAATTAGGCATGGGGTATGATACCAATGAAAGAAAAGATGGGGCAGAAGAACGGCCGGGTTTTTCTCAGGTTTATCATTGGGGTGGATTCATTCTCTAGGGTTCATCGCTCGTTTAAAGACCTTGCTCAACAGGATTCCGGCCACGATTAATACAGCCCAGTTGATCGTAATCGCCGCCACCTCGAAGAAGTACTCACGATGGATACCAAATTTAAAGGAAACGAAAATCAATGCCAGGATGGTCAGGATAAAACTGGCGATAAACAGCCAGCGGATTGTTTTTTCTAATCGATTGGTTTTTGAGAAAACGAATGCCATAAAGAGGAATGAAACACTCATCATCAGATAACCAAAATCTTCCAGGGCAATAAAAATACCGTGGGCATTGAATTGGGTCAGCAGGGCAATCCCGTCGTGTTCACCGTTCAACAGGCTGGGCTGGATAACCGACACTTGAATAAAATAGTCAATGATGATGGGAGCCGCCGCAAGCAGGGCAAATGACAAACCCACCTGACTGTATATTTTTTTCTCTCGGGGTGCGAAATAATGGATGGAAACCATCAGGGCTACATAGATTAAGGTTAATAGCATGGCCGGGTACATCCAGATGTAATCGCGGGGGAAGCGCGAGGCGATATCAGAGTAGGGGTACTCGAAACACCCGCTTTCACAAAAGGGTCCGGCTAAAGGCGGGGTGTTAACCGCTATCCCGAATGTTATTATGGTTACCACTGTTGTGAGAATTGCGGTAAAGTAACCGAACCGGTATGCAATTTCGTTGCTTTTTATTTGATCTTCAAGTTGGGTCATTTATAAATCCTTATTAATTGTCAATTGAGCTGATGCATGCCAGGTGTTTTTTAGGTTGCACCTGACATCCGGTAGACCAAATTGGGATATTCCAGCTCATTTTTTGAATGCTTGAATTTTATTATAACTCAATGAACGCCAAAGCCACTCAAACGGTCCATAGCGAAAATATTTTAAATACACTGTTGATATAAATAATTGGAAAGCCCATACTACCAAAATAATAACAGTTTGCTCGATCCTATTTGCTTTCGCAAACAAGCCCAGTCCATGTCCATAAAAAATTGTCGTGCAGATGATTGTCTGCAGTAAATAATTCGATAAGGCTGTACGTCCAATTGCACTGAATGACTGTATAATTTTGTTTAGTCGTTTTGCTTTGAATATAATCATGATAAATGATATATAGCCGAAGCTGACAAATATGCTGCCCCAGTAATTGAACTGCGATCCGAAAAACATTGAATACTCAAAAGACCAGTTTGCATTAAAATTTGTAACAATACCAAAGATGACTAATGGGAAGCCAAAAATTAATGCAGAAACGATTCCTTTTAAATAAAATCGCTTGGTGCGCCTAGCCGAAAATACCCCACATTTGAAAAAAGCCATTCCTATAAGCATTAATCCAATTGTTTTCCAAACTACTTTCATAAAAAACATAGTAGTCTGGATAAAATATGCACGTGGAATTCGGCTGACCATCTGTTGCTGCCAATTACCCTGATAATTTGCAATTTCGTTAAGAATAGCAGCTTTTGGCGGTAGCCAACTATTAACATTGTGGGTTAAAACTTCGCTGGACCAATATGGTATTGACCATCCAAAGAATAAGTATAAAAAAGATGAAATTGAAAATATTGCCAGCCCAATTATTAATAACCATTTTGTTGTCAGTTTTCTGAGCGGGAAAACCAACATTCCGCAGATTGCATATGTAAATAGTATATCGCCATACCAAAGCATATAAGCATGCATTAAGCCAAAAATAATCAGCCAAAACATCCGTCGATAATGTAAAGCGGTTGCGCTTTTACCCTTAAGGGCAAATCTTTCACTCATTAGTACAATGCCAGCTCCGAATAACATTGCAAAAATTGGCATGAATTTCTGATCGGCAAAAATATGGCTCAATATCCAGATCAATCTATTAGCGCCGGTAAATTCGCCGAAAGCTAAAGGATTTACATATGCTGCACCTATCATCGAAAAACTTTGAATATTCATAATTAGAATTCCGAGCATAGCAAAACCGCGCAAAGCATCAAGTGATGCAATTCGTTCTGTTGATTTGGTGGGGTTTGAAAATGATGATTCTTTGTACATATTTACTTATATTTTAAATAAAATGATGTTTTTTCATTTTACACAATGCCTCGATAAATCCAATAATCAGAATTATCGTGCTGGTGGTCTATTCTTTCCCCCGTATAGCCCAGTAAGATTCATATTCCGTATAAGAAAAATTTCCACCGCTCCCGGTGAGTTTTTTAACATTTGTACTCCTTGATTTATTTGTAGAGACAACTCTCAAGAGTTATCCTTACGCCCAATTATTCTTTCCCTGGCCGTAAAAACATTCCCAGCGGTACTAGGCAAACCGCCGCCATAACCAGCACCACCGCGATACCGGCCGTATTAACTGCCGTACCGAGCGAGTGAGCCTGGATGATCATCACCGGTACCAGACCGATTGATAAAAAACCGTAGGCCAATAGCAGGGCCGGTGCGGTGACGAAACCCAGTGGCTCGCGCCGCCAGAGCAGGATGCCGCTTACCAACACCAGCGGAACTGCTATCGCAAAATCATCGATCCAGACCGCCAGTTCCTGAATGTCCACGGTTGTCTGGTTCACCAGAGCAGTAACCATCAATATCGACTGGCGCAGGATAATCAGGACCGCCAGTCCTATCAGGATACCGGCGGCGGTTCTGACCGGTGCCTGATCAATGAACTGCCGGCGTATTGCAGCGCTATCGATATTGGCCAGGATGTAAATGATTCCAGAACCGCTGAGGGGGATCAGCAGCAAATAAGCCGGGAAAAACAGGTTGAACGGTACGGCGATCAGGTAGGGAACATAGACATACAGCACATAAAACAGCGCTCCGGGCCAACACAGTAATCCCATGATTTTACCACGGTAGGTCAACCACAGTGAGACCATCAGTAGGGGCAGGGCGATCAGCAGATTACCCGCATCGGTGGCTACGAAAACATAGCGCAGATTGGCGGTTGGGTAGATCGTGGTCTGGTACAGAATACTGCCCAGGGCGGTAAACGACAGGAGCAGCGCAACGATTAGCGAGAGAATGTAGGCCGGTGTCAAGCTGCGCCGGATCGGGAGAGCATTCATGTCGGCATTAATCCTTCTTACGGGCGCGGGCTTTGGTGTGGCCTTCCTTGCTGCCGCCATAGAAGCACATGACACCCAGGATGAAACCGAAATTATACCAGCCGCCGTTGTTGTGGACTTCGTAAATGTTCACGTTATTCTTGAACAGTGAAATGATAAAAGTGAACATGGAAATGAAACCGTGCCACAAGCCTTTCCAGAAGCTGGCCACCGTGCTGGTCCCGGCGCTGTTGACCAGATCGTTGGGTCCGGCGGCGCAGGCTGTCAGCGTCAGCAGAACACAGAATAGAATGAGAAAAATAATTAGTTTTTTCATGAAGTAATTCCCTGGAGCAAATTGAATAATTGATTTTACGGAATATCGGATTGATTATAAAGGATTAACCTGAGTGGTAAAATGGATGCCATCCGTCAGCCGGCGGATGGTATTGAACTGGACTAGTGGCCAGAATTAATTTTATATGTAAGAAGTGCTATCAAATGTTTCCAAACAAATCAAAGACATAGAGACAGAGTATCGATATGGTTCCCAGGTAATTAGGTTGAGGAGTTGAATATGATCAAAGTTGACCATCTTATCAAAGAATTTAAATTAAATCGACGCCAGCGGCGAGAAATGGGTGAAGCATTCAAAAAAGCCAGAGCGATTACAGCCGTAAATGATATCAGTTTTGAATGTACCCCGGGGAAAATATTTGGACTACTAGGGCCGAATGGTGCCGGAAAAACCACAACGCTACGGATGATTGCCACCATGTTAAAACCTACTGCTGGCAATGTTATCGTTGCCGGATATGAGGTAAACAAAGAACCGCAAAAAGTACGTGAAAATATCGGTTTTATGACTGGTCAAACGGCCTTATATGATCGCCTGACACCAAACGAAATGGTAAAATACATAGCTGATCTGCATGGGATGGATTCTGCGGTTATGAAGAGACGCCGGGACCAGATATTTACCCTACTGGACATGCACGACTTTGCCAAACGGCGTATCGGACGGCTGAGTTCAGGGATGAAACAGAAAACATCCATTGCCAGGAACATTATTCACGACCCGGATATAATGGTATTTGACGAGCCCACGTCCGGTCTGGATGTGATGACATCCCGGGCTATTATTGATCTGATCCACTCCTGTAAGGAACAAGGGAAAACCGTTATATTCTCCACGCACCGGATGGGTGAAGTAAAATTGATCTGTGACGACATCGCCATCATCCACAAAGGGAAACTCTTTTTTAATGGGGCGCTGGAGAAGTTTGAAGCGCAGATGATACACTCTTCGTTCGAGGATGAATTTATCCACATGGTAGAGGAGGCTTAAGATGAGGCGCACATGGATTATCTTTAAAAAGGAAATAAAAGACAGCCTGCGGGATCGCCGGACGATCCTGATGATGGTGGTGATGCCGCTCCTGTTGGTTCCGGCCATTATCGGTGGAATTTTTTGGATTCAAACCTCCATAATGGAGAAGGCCGAAGCAGAACTGAGTCGGATAACCTTTATCGGTAGAACACAGGCACCGGAATTGTATGCTATGTTTGAAGAAGATGACCGTTTTACCCTAATAGCGGATGTCCCCCTGGATAGCATTACGGTCATGATAGAACAGGAGGAGTTACATGGTGCTGTCATTGTAGCACTGGATTTTCCCCATGTGATTGGGAAAGACCAGCAGGGAAAAATTGAAATCGTCTACAAGGAGTCCGATGCCCTCGAGACAGCCGAAATGCGCATGGCTGAAGTGATTGAAAAATATGATAGTGTGTTAGTCTATGAGCGGATTACCCGCCTGAACCTGGACGAGGAGCTGTTTGATGCCATTGCCATTGAGAAGAAGGATATTGCATCGGTAAAGGAAAAATTGGGGAAAATAGCCGGGGGTTGGTTGCCTTATCTGTTTATAATCTTTGGATTTATGGGGGCCATGTACCCAGGTCTGGACCTGGGGGCGGGAGAAAAGGAACGGGGCACGCTGGAAACCATCCTTTCTTCCCCAGCTAGTCGCCTGGAAATCGTCCTGGGAAAATTCCTGGTGGTCATGCTGGCGGGTGTGATCACCGCCTTGATCGCCATGTTCGGTTTGTACTTTGCGGTACAGCGCTTTCCGGAGATCCCCCCTGAAATTCTAGAGGTCATTCTGGATATGCTGGGTCTCAAAATGGTGTTCTTGATCCTTACTCTGATTTTTCCTATCTGTGCTTTCTTCAGCGCTGTGATTCTCAGCTTGTCCATCTACGCCAAATCCTTCAAAGAAGCCCAGAGCATCGTGACGCCCTTAAGCATTGCAATCATCTTCCCAGCGGTTATCGGGACCCTTCCCGGGATCGAATTGAATTTAGTAACGGCATTGGTACCCATTCTGAATGTTTCCTTGGCTACTAAGGATATGTTAGCGGGAACGATCAATCCGGTCTATTTAATGGAAGTGTATATATCGCTGGCTCTATTGGCTGGACTGAGCCTCTGGGTCTGTGTGAAAATGTTTGATCGCGAGGAGACACTGTTTCGGAGTTAATCTTTATTATATTCGAGATACTGGGTTAGGAGATTCAATAGGATCTTTTCAAGCAATCTTTTGTAGGGACAACGCTCGAGAGTTGTCCCTACGGTGGTAGGGTAGTTACTTTTTAAGAATTACTACTGGATCCCAGTTTGTTAAATTGTTATTTATCACATATTAGTTCTGAATTAATTTCCCCTTTATGAAACTAAGCGAAAATCAAGCCACGCTGGCTTTCCTGTTACCGAGTGCCTTTAAGGAATTATTTGCCCCGCGGATGCTGGTGATCGAGCATTCTTTTGTCGATGGTTATTTCTGTCATGAGGCTAATTGGGAGAAAATATCCCGGACCGAAATCAAACAGTTGGAAAAATATATGCGGGAGTGGTTATGGGATCAGGAACAGATCACTTTCGAAACCTGGTCACGGGACCGGATGATTGAAGAATTATACAGAATTAATTCCGTAAGCAAACTCAGTAATGTACAGCACTGGCAAACAGACCAGATTCCTGTAATCCGTTTTCGCGATCACTTCGATTATGTGATCGAACCCATGTCCATCGATAAAACCGCCCTGCAGAAATTCCGGTTAAAACAATACAATGACGGTTTTATAATGCGTTTTCCGACAATAACACAACCACAGCGCTTGGAGCCTTTCATCGATCGTCCAAAATTATTTTCGATTGTTGAGGAACAGGAGCAATGGGGCAGTATCTTAGGGGTAGCTACGGTTTGGGAATTAAACGAGTTGATTGTGACTAATAAAATCAACGAGATGTTGTGGGTGGCTGAGGGATTACACGAAAAGAAGATCGGTCAAATTGCCGATGCACTGTCAGAGCAGTTTCCATGGAAAAGAATTATCACTATTGCCGGTCCATCATCTTCGGGTAAAACTACATTTGCCAAGCGCTTGGGAATTCATCTCAAAGTCAATGGGTTTACAACCAAGCAAATTTCAATGGATGACTACTTCCTTGATCGATCTCAAATACCAGTCGATGAAAATGGTGACCAGGATTTTGAATCGATCTCGGTCATGAACGTGGATTTACTGGCGGAACGTCTGGATCGACTGGTGTCCGGACAGGCAATACCAAAAAGGGAATATGATTTTAATACCGGTATGGGCAGTGATTCCACCGATACCATCCAATTAGACGATCGCGATTTTATCATTGTCGAGGGTATTCATGGTCTCAACCCGCGGTTTGCAGACAAACTGGGCAACGATCGGATTCAAGAAATCTATATTAGCGCCCTGACGCAGTTGAATATTGACGCAACCCACCGGGTGTCCACTTCCGATAACCGCCTGCTGCGCCGGATAATGCGCGACCATAAATTTCGGGGCTATTTACCGGAACAGACGCTGGAGCGCTGGCCATCAGTCCGCCTCGGTGAGGAGCGGAATATTTTCCCCTATCAGGAACAGGCCGATTATATTTTTAATACCGCTTTGGTTTATGAATTCCCGGTACTCGCTAAATATGTCTGTCCCCTTTTAAAAGAAATTAAAAATGGAACTGAATACGCTTCAGAGGCTCACCGTCTTGATATCTTGCTGTCCTTTTTTGAACCGCTTGATGAAGATCTGGTGCCGGGTATTTCCATCCTGCGGGAGTTTATCGGCGGCAGCGATCTACACTATTGATCCCTTCCTCGGTCACTCCCTAAAAGACGGGTACCATCTAAGTCCAACTCGCAAAACTGTGTGATGACAGCTTAAGGATCATTAGCAATTTATAGGGATAGCGTGAAAAAAATGAAACAGATGTATTTAAATGAATTCATTTGATTAAACTGATAAAAACAATCTTGGACAACACTTCGGCTACAATCAGGCCAGCGGAATATAACGTGATTATTTTCCAGCCGCTTGCTTTTACATAAATAGAAAACGACCGGTAGCTTAAATATATGTACCAAACTGTGATAAGTAGCATTAGAGCAACGGAGAAATAAAATATAATTTCATTACCGATAGATAATTCCATGCTGGAACTGGTGATCCCGTTTTGGTACCGGAAATATTGTTCATAACGATGGAACGGTTCGGCCAATTTCAACATGCCAATGCTTACAATCAGATAAGGCCAACGGGCCAGGGCTTGCTGGCTAAACAGGTTTCCGAGTTTCCCCGGTGATTTAAGTATCAATTTATCCAGAACAAATAACAGCAGTGTTATAATCATAATATTGATGAATCCTTCTGCCAGGTGGAACCACGATGCGGTCGGTAGACCGGTATGAATATCCAAAATGCCATCAAAATGAGTGTCGGATAACGAATTCAGAACCCCGGACAGTAAAATAACGGCAACACCAATTAGCAAGGTCAGTTTTTGGGATAAGCTCTTAAAAGGATTAAATAGGAAATTTAAACTGTGTTTATGTTCAGGCATGCTGTCCCCATTAATTAATACTTTATTTCTTAGAAACACCTCAGATTAACAATAAGTTAGGCAGAAAACAAAATAAATCTTTAACTGATCTTAATAGCCCACCGTTGCATTCTCACCACGAGGATCGGCCCCTCCATAATATCCAGTCGAATCGACCAGGATGCAATTTGCCCGTCCCATGTAACCCCAAGGATGAACTTCAACCACATGCCCCAGTTCTTGCAGGTTGGTGATTACATCCTCAGACAGTCCACGGATCTCCCCATAGACCACGTCCGGGTACCACTGGCTGTGTACTCGTGGAGCGGATACCGCTTCCTGGATATCCATACCATAAATGGTTGAATTTAGAATAACCTGCAACACGGTAGTGATAATGGTAGCACCGCCGGGAGCTCCCACCAGCAGATATGGTTGTTGATCTTTTAATACAATTGTGGGAGTCATGGAACTGAGCATCCGTTTTCCAGGAACGATGGCATTCGCGTCATTCCCTAACAGACCAAAGGCATTCGGTACACCCGGCTTGGCGGAGAAATCATCCATTTCATTGTTTAAAAAGAAACCGGCTCCTTCTACTATAATCCCACAGCCGAAACTGAAATTAAGGGTAGTTGTCACGCTGACGGCATTGCCCAGTTGATCGATTACGGAATAATGGGTTGTCTCCGGGCTTTCAGCCGGTAATTGTTGCCCTGCAGATACCTCACCCGAAGGTGTGGCTTCATTTAAGCGGAGGTCAATAATTCGCTGCCGGGCGTATTCTTTGGACATCAACAGAGATAATGGAACATCCCAAAAATCGGGATCGCCAAGATGCTCAGCCCGATCGGAGTAGGCACGTCGTTCAACTTCCGTGAGGAGGTGAATATAGGCCGATGAATTCCAGCCCAGTGAATCGACAGGAAAATATTCCAGCATATTCAGCATCTGGACAACCAGTACACCACCGGAACTGGGGGGTGGCATGGAAATGATTTCGTACTCACGAAATGTCCCTGTGACTGGTGGCCGGTATTGAGCGGTATAATTCAGTAAATCCGCTTTTGTAATCAAGCCGCCATCCCGGCTCATTTCGGCGACAATCAAATCGGCTACTGCACCGGTATAGAATCCATCGCGTCCATTCTTGGCAATCTGTTTCAAAGTTTTAGCCAAGTCTCTCTGCACCAGTTTGTCACCGGCCTGCCAGGGCTGACCATCGGATTTGATAAAGATCGCCGCGGCTCCCGGATTGCGGATAAAATAATCGTGGTAGTAATTCAGATAGTGGGCATAACGTCGGGTAATGGGAAAGCCCTTCCGTGCCAGTCGGATGGCTGGCGCCAGTAATTGTTTGCGTGAAATATTTCCCGATCCGTAATCGCGCCAGGAACGCAACAGGCCATCGACACTGCCGGGTACACCGGCTGCCAGAAGCGAGTAGGTTGAAAGGTTTTCGATCACATTACCAACCGAATCAAGGTACATGTCACGAAAGGCAGCGGCGGGAGCTGTTTCACGGTAGTCCAGGGCAAAGCTGGTTCCGTCGGCCAGTTGCGCTACCATAAAACCACCACCACCAATATTACCGGCTTGGGGGTGGGTCACCGCCAGGGCAAATCCGGTGGCCACGGCCGCATCGATGGCATTACCACCCTTCTTTAAAATTTCCACCCCAACTTCCGAAGCAAGCTGCTTTGCTGATACGACCATGCCGTTTTTGGCAAAAACCGGATCGGGATCGGCGGCCGGCGTTAAGGATAGAATAATGAGTGCTGCAAGTAAAAGTCGGAGTGTGTTGGTCATAATATCAATTCATTAACTAGTGATTTAGACCGGAATATAAAAACTAAAGATCATACTTCGACATGCTGCATGACCTTCAATTCAATTTAAAATTTACCGGCGGCTTTGCAGTTTGGCCAATAAACGCAGAATTTCTAAGTACAGCCAGATTAGCGTGACCAGCAATCCGAAGGCACCGTACCATTCCATGTATTTCGGGGCGCCCCGTTCGGCTCCTTCTTCGATGAAATCGAAATCCAGGACCAGATTCAGGGCGGCGATGCCGACCACAATCAGGCTGAATAAAATGCCGAAATTAGAGCTGCTGTGAATTAGCGGAACAGACTTGCCGAAAAAGCCCAGGATAAAACTGATCAGGTAGATAAAAAACACACCACCAGTCGCGGCTGCAATTCCCAGTTTGAAATTTTCTGTTGGTTTGATCAAACCGGAGCGATAGGCGATCAGTAATGCTGCTAGGGTTCCGAAGGTTAGGAATATGGCTTGATTCACAATCCCGGGATACATCTGGTCAAAATATTTTGATATGCCTCCCAGGGCCAGACCTTCCAGCAGGGCATAGGCCGGTACCGTATAGGGCGCCAGGTGCTTTTTAAATACCGTAACCAGGGCTACGATCAAGCCACCAAATACGCCCACCATCATAAAACCACCCATCCGCGGATCATTGGTTGGCAGATTCCAAGTGAAAATGGCGGTAGTCATCAATAGTAATAGTGACAGGGCAGTTTTGTTGACTGTTCCCATAATGGTCATGGCCTGATCGGCGGCGACCTGACCGGCTTTAACGAAAATTTGCGCCCGTAAAGCTGGGTTACCGGATCTGAAAGAAAGGTGCTGATTCATTATTTAGTCCAATATTTTATTATTTTTATTAAGAAATTTCACATACAATAAAATTGGTAACAATTTAATTCTTTTCCTATTAATGAATTTGATATTGAAACGCTCCATTATTCGTAGGGGCACGATGCTTCGTGCCCCTACATTTCATATCGCTTATCATTGGGTTTGGTAATATTGTATTGATTTAACCACGCATCCAACACATCCACTCCCGATTGATCAGGATTGTCAATATCGCGACCCCAGTTTTCTGGATTAGTCAGAATATATTCGCGAATTTGTTCGAGCGCATTTTCGTTTCGGAGGACATGTTCATAATAACCTCGTTACCATACTTTTGATCTTGATGAATTTCTTAAAATATTTATTTGTTTTGTGGTTGTTGCTTTAAATGATCGAATGATTGTTGGTATTGAATTTGTTATTGGTTTACCAAATATTTCACACGTAGGGGCACGGTGCACCGTGCCCCTACTGTCAGATATACAAATTATCCCATGGAGATGATTCGGCATAATAATGAATTCGTCGATATCAATATTTGAACGAATAACGGCCGTCTTGCCCCATTCTTGACAAACAATATTGCCCAACTAATTTAATTGCATTTTGCTATTTTGAATAGAACCAAAAATGGGCAATTTGCCGTAACTACAAATCGTAATAAAATACATTCCCGACTGGGAATAATCATACCCTGATAACCGAATCGATTTTCGGTTGGGTAACATTTCAATTATTTATTGTAATTATCGATCCGCTCCTGGATTGCTTTTACCACTCCGGTCACTGAGATCCGTTCCTGCTTCTGGGAATCCCGCTCCCGGATCGTGACAGTATCATCTTCCAGAGTCTGGTGATCCACCGTTATGCCGAATGGTGTGCCTGCTTCGTCCTGACGGTAATAACGTTTACCAATCGATCCCTGCTGATCATAAATGATCTTCCAGTGCTGTTTCAAATCGTCGGTAATCTTGTGAGCCAGGTCAGGCAGGCCATCTTTCTTCACCAAAGGGCAGACTACCGCTTTGACGGGAGCTAAGGCCGGATGAAAGCGCATTACCACCCGGTTATTCTCCTTATCTTCCCAGTAGGCATCGGATAAAACGGCCAGCAGCATCCGGTTCAGGCCGGCCGATGTTTCAATAATATAGGGGAAATACTTTTCGCGGGTTTCCTCGTCGAACATCTGCATGCTTTTACCGGAAAATTCCTGGTGCCGACGGAGATCAAAATCGGTTCGGTTATGAACACCCTCAATTTCCGACCAGCCGAAGGGGAATTCATATTCAATGTCCCAGGCTTCCTTAGCGTAATGAGCCAGCTCAGTTTCACCATGCTGGCGGAAACGGATTTTATCCGCTTTGATACCAAGAGCGTCACTGTAAAATTTTATCCGTTCCGCTTTCCAGTAGGTCATTTCGTCATCATCGGTACCTGGTTTAACGAAATACTGCATCTCCATCTGTTCGAATTCGCGGGTGCGGAATATGAAATTACGAGCCACGATTTCATTGCGGAAAGCCTTGCCAATCTGGGCGATACCGAACGGTACTTTCAGGCGCATGGCGCCCTGCGTGAGCAGGTAATTGACATAAATGCCCTGGGCCGTTTCCGGTCGCAGGTAGGCTTCCGAACCCGATTCTTCCACCGGTCCGACCGTCGTTTTAAACATCAGATTGAACTGCCGTGGATCGGTCATATTGCCAGTTGTGCCGCAGGTGGGACATTTGACGACAGTCCAGTCGATAGTGGCATACTCTTCAGAAAATTCATCGGCCCGGTAACGGGCTTTGCATTGTTTGCAATCCACCATGGGATCGTGAAATTCTTCGACGTGTCCGGATGCTTCCCAGATTTTGGGATGCATCAGAATGCCGCTGTCCAGTCCCACGATATTTTCATGCAACTGGGTCATGGCACGCCACCAGTGCTGGGCAATGGAATTTTTCAGAGAAACGCCCAGTGGACCATAATCATACACGGCGCCGAAGCCACCATAAATTTCGCTGGATTGGAAAATAAAACCACGCCGCTTTGCCAGAGATACAATTTTATCTAATCGCTGATCTTTTTTCATATTTTGTTTTACAATTTGCGGTTCCAGTAAATTAATCAAGCGCCTTGAGTTCACGTTCGATTTGATCGTCATACGGAATTTTAAGATCTGATTTCGGTTTTGATTTACCGGCTGCCACTGCTTTCGGTGTCCGAAGGTAATTCAGGAAAACGGCAATTCCGATCAGACCGATAATGATTGGTGTAATCCAGGCCATCAGGTTAAAGCCGCTGGCAATCGGAGAGGCTAAAATCCGTTCACCATAGCGGGCCAAAAAATGATCGATGATTTCCTGTCTGGTCTGACCACCCTCCACCATCTGACGAATTTCTTTTTCCATTTGTGGGTGACCGTGATCGTAAACTGTTCCGCTCCAGCAGCAGGGCGCGATCAGGCTTTGTTCCAGATCTTTGATCAGGTCTTCCTGGGCATCGCTGGCCAAAGCCAAGCTAAGAACTGATAGTAATAATAATATCAGTTTCATTTTTTTCGTCTACGTTTTTTAGGTCCGGCAGCTCGTTTTTTATCGATCAATTCAACCGCTTGTTCCAGAGTAATTTCCAAAGGAGTCAGATTTTTAGGGATGGCGGCATTGACTTTTCCATCGGAGATAAAGGGGCCGTAGCGGCCTTCCTTCAGAACTAATTGTTCGCCGGTTGTGGGGTGCTTGCCTAATATTTTTAATTCTGAACTTGGCTTCCGCGCTTGAGCCAGCAGTTCAACGGCACGTTCCAGGCTTACGGTTAACGGTGTGTCGGGCGGCGTCAGCTTTTTATTGGTCGAACCGGTTTTCAGATAGGGACCGTAACGGCCGTAATCAGCCAGGATTTCTTCGCCGGTCTGCGGATGCTTGCCCAGACTGCGAGGGAGGGCCAGCAATTTCAGGGCCAACTCCAGGGTCAACTCATCAGGATTCGTTCCTTTGGGAATACCTTTCCTGATTTTAGAATCGCCTTTCTGAACGTAATTCCCATAAGGACCTTCTTTAATGAAGATCTGCTCACCGGTTTCCGGATCGCTGCCCAGTGATTCTGGTTGATCAACTGTTGCTGATAGAATCCCCAAAGCTGAAGATAAATTCAAATCGCCGGGAGTAAATGAACGTGGGACCTGTTTGCGAAGATCACCTTTTTGAATGTAGGGACCATAGTTACCTACTCGTGCTTCGACGGCAATATTCTCATCAGTGCCAAGTGGTATTGTACACGCTTTTCTAATATCAACTTTAGCGTCAAGCATCTCCTCTAGACCAATGGTATCCTTTTCACCAAAATAGAAGGTGCGCATAAACGGTAGCGACTCCATTTCTCCGCGTGCGATAGCATCTAAATTATCCTCCATCTTGGCAGTGAATTCGGCATTTACCAATGATTCAAAATGATTCTCGAGTAATTGGACCACCGCTACGGCGAGGAAAGTGGGTATTAAATAACCTTTACGGTTTTCAACGTAATCGCGTTGCATGATCCGATCTAAAATATTGGCGTAAGTGGATGGTCTTCCGATACCTTTGGCTTCCATTTCTTTAACTAAGGATGCTTCCGTATAACGGGCCGGTGGTTTTGTCTGACGTTCATCTACAGTCAGTTTGTCACAGCTTAAGCGCTGCCCTATCTGCAGCTCGGGGAGAATATTTTCTTTATCAGCCAGGGCCGCATCGGGATCATCACGGCCTTCCACATAAACACGCATGTAGCCGGGGAACAGGATGACTTTTCCAATGGCTCTGAAATCGGCTTTTTGATTAGTTACCAACACGGTAGTTTGTTTCAAACGAGCCGGTTTCATTTGGCTGGCTACGGTACGCTTACGAATCAGATCATATAACCGGGCTGCATCTTTATCCAGACTGGCAGCGATTTCTTCCACCGGTCTGATTTTATAGCCGGCCGGCCGAATTGCTTCGTGAGCTTCTTGGGCATTCTTAACCTTCTGTCGATACTGAATTCCCTTTTCCGGCAAATAATCTTTTCCGTAGCGGTTTTCTATTTCCGACCGCGCCGCGCCAATCGCCTCACCGGATAGATGGGTTGAATCGGTGCGCATATAAGTGATGAAACCCGCTTCGTATAATTTCTGGGCAGTTCTCATCGTTTTTCGGGCTGAAAAGCGTAGCTTGCGAGCCGCTTCCTGCTGCAGTGTGCTGGTAATAAAAGGTGGTGATGGTCGCGAAGTGAGCGGTTTTTCGTCGATATTTGTAACGGCCCAGGGTCCCGGTTCCAATTCTTTGGCTAACTCGTTCGCCTGCGTTTGCGACAGAGCTAATAACCCTTTTTTCGTAAGTTTACCGGTGTTACTGTCAAAATCCTTGCGGGTGGCCAGACGTTGATTGTCCAGTTGAAATAACTGACTGGAAAAGGTTTCTAAGACAGAAGTCGCCAGATCGGCTTTCAAAGTATAATAAGTAACCTGGTTAAAGGCGGCGCGCAGGCGATCCCGGTCAACGATCATTTTTATGGCGGCCGACTGGACGCGACCGGCAGACAGAGCAGTTTTAACAAATTTCATATTTTTCTGGAGCGTACTCCAGAGTACGGGCGAGATTTTATAGCCCACCAGACGATCGATTGTCCGACGAGTTTGCTGTGCATCCACCAGACACTGGTCAACCGGATGTCGATCCTGCATACCGGTGGCAATCCCGGATTTGGTGATTTCCGTAAATATGACCCGTTCTAATTTGGTCTTGGGTAATTCCTGTGCCAGATGAGCGGCAATTGCCTCACCCTCGCGGTCCGGGTCAGTGGCCAGGATTATTTGCGGAGCAACTTTAGCAGCCGCCTTTAGTTTTTTGATAAAATCACGCCGATCCGGTAATATTTTAAGTGTTGGTTTAAAATCTTGCTCAATGTCAATGCCCAGTTCTTTTTTTGGCAGATCTTTTATATGTCCGACACAAGCTAATACATTGTACTCATTTCCGAGGTAACGGGAAATAGTCCGTGCTTTCGAAGGAGACTCTACTATCAGGATTGGTTTTTCACTCATATTGGGGCGGAATTTACAGGTCGCTTGTGAAAATCAAGAATACTTAATTAGTGTCTGTCTATAATGTCGCGATTTCTTTCTCCGTAGCCCCGTCATTCAGAGGCTGTGTGAAAACGCACTGTCAAGAGGATTAGAGTTGGGGGGTAAAAAGATGACGATTAGTGATTAATAAATAGTTAATAATATTGTATATTACATGTA
>JABMQW010000064.1 GCA_013203115.1 Fidelibacterota bacterium | reverse complement strand
GCTCTGTTATAAGAAGTCCTAGAGTTACGCAATCGTGTCTTTGAATTAGAACAGGTTGAGGTCGAACACAAGCAGGCACAAGAAACTCTGCGAGAGAGTGAAGAAAAACTGCGCATTATTTTTGATTCTATTGAAGATGGGATTGTCGTCACTGATTTGGAAGCGAATATAAAAGACATAAATAATGCAATCCTCCACATGGGGAAGTACAGTCATAAAGAAAAACTGATTGGACATAGTGCAATTGATTTTGTAGTCCCAGAGGACCGTGTAATGGCTACGGAGAACCTGAGTAAGGAATTGGAAATTGGACGTAGCATAGGCGCTATTGAGTATGCACTAATTGCCAGCGATGGTAGTGTATTTAATGTCGAATCAAATGCTTCTGTACTATATGATAGCTCTGGAAATCCAGAGAAGCTCATTAATGTTATAAGGGATATAACCGAACGCAAACAAGCAGAAGAAACCTTGAAGATCGTATATAACAAACTCGAAGAAGAACGTAATATGTTTCTCACAGGTCCTGTAATAGTGTTCAAGTGGAAACCGCGAGGGAGTGATCCGGTTGATTATGTCTCACCCAATGTACGAGATATTTTGGGCTATTCGGCGAAAGACTTTTTATCTGGGAAGGTGATCTATAAAGAAATTGTTCATGAAGAGGATTGGGATCGTGTATCGCAGGAAGTTAGTAAAAATAGTGAAAACGGGTTAGATCATTTTAAGCATAAACCGTACAGACTCATTGCAAAAAATGGTGAAATACTATGGGTTGCGGATTACACAACAATATTAAGAGATGAAAAAGGTAGAATTCAAAATTACTTAGGCTATATCCTTGATATTAGTGAAAGTAGACAAAAACAGGAACAAATCCAATATTCCGAGGAGAAATACAGAACCCTAACAGAGAATCTTAATGTTGGAATATACAGAAATACGGGTCTCGGAGGTAAAATGATCGAAGCTAATCCTGCTCTTGTCAGTATGTTTGGTTATGAGAACAAAGAGGAATTACGTGCAGCAAAAGTTGCCGATTTATATCAAAATCCCGAGGATAGGGAACAGTTTAATGTAAAGATGCTAAAGGATGGATTTGTAAGGAATGAGGTATTACAACTTAAACAAAAGGATGGAACTCCCTTTTTCGGTTCAGTGTCAGCTGTAGCAGTGAAAGATAAACAAGGCAAAGTAGTTTATTATGATGGTATTGTTGAAGACATCACCGAGCGCAAGCAGTCCGAAGAGAAACAGAAGGAAAGTGAACAAAAACATCGTACAATTCTTGAATCGATTGAAGAAGGTTATTTTGAAGTTGATTTAAAAGGTAATTTGACATTTGCTAACAGAGCCCTTTGTGATATGACCGGATATACGGAGGACGAACTAATTGGGCTAAATAATCGAGAATATAGTGACGAAGTTAATGCTAAGAAATTGTTTAACACTTTTAATACAATTTATAGGACTGGAAAACCAGCGGAATTGGATAATTATGAAGTGATTAATCATATAAGCGGGATAAAAGTTGTTTTAGAGTTAACAGCGTCATTGATCTTTGAAGATACGAGTCCGATTGGTTTTAGAGGGATTGTTAGGGATGTTACTGAGCGACAAAAAATGGAGCAGGAATTACGAAACAGTGAGGAATTATACCGTACCCTTATCGAAACTACCCCAGAAGCTGTTACCTTAACGGATTTAAAGGGTAGTATCATCTATGCATCTCAACAAACGGCCCAACTCCATGAGTATGATGATGCTTACGAACTCATTGGGAAAAATTCCCTTGACTTAATTGCACAAGTGGATCACCAACGAGCCCAAGAGGGTCTTATAAAAACATTAGAAAAAGGGATAGTAAGAGATTTAGAGTACACTTTAGTAAAAAGAGATGGTTCTACATTTTGGGGAGGATTAAATGCAGCGTTAGTTAAAGACAGCAACGGCAATCCCAGTGCATTTATAGCCACCACGATGGATATTAGTAAGAGGAAAATATTTGAAGAAGATCTAAAACATAAAACTCAAGACTTAACGCTCATCAATGAATTAAATGATCTAAATAATAAAGGGGCAAGTTTAATAGAAATTATTAACCATGCTTCTGATTCGATAAAGAAGCTGTATTCAGGAATGGGAGTTGCTGTATATCTGATCGATGATACTGGAAAAAACCTTGAATTATTAAACGCATCGACTGCTTTAGGGTTTTTAACTAAAATGGAATCTTTGCTGAAAACAAAACTCCCTGCCGTACGGATACCTTTAACGTCAGATCATAAATATGTAAAAATACTTACTGAAAATGAAATCCACATCGCGAATGATCCAGACTCTATAAAAGCAATCCTCAACGATTTTGTTAATGTATTATTAATTCAGAAACTCCGGTCGAAAGCTAAAAAAATGTTATCATTGATCTATAAGATATTCAATATTAATTCTATAATGACTGTTCCTTTAAGGATTGATGGAAATCCTATTGGAGTAATAGATATAAGTAGCACAAGGTTATTCACAATTGATGATAAAAAGCGAATGGCTCAGATTGCAGAACAGCTGACCTCAATAATCCAAATGAAAAAGACCCAGGAAGAATTGATGATCAGCGAGAACCAATTTAAAAGCGCCTTTGATCATGCTGTGATTGGTAGGGCGCTTGCGAATGCATCTGGTAAGTTTATTATGGTTAATAAGGCATTCTGCAATATACTAAAATATTCAGATGAAAAGCTAAAAGCAAAGAGATGGCAAGATATTACCCATCCCGGGGATCTGGAAGAAAGTGGGAAATATGTATCTCGGTTAGTTAGCGGAGAAATTTCATCTTTTAGTTATATTCATCGACTATTAGATAAGAATGGGGAAGTGGTATGGGTTGATTTAAATGTTGTATTAATGAAAGATGCAGCAGGTCATCCCCAATATTTTATAGGAGACATTGTTAACATTACCGATCGTGTTTTAGCCGAAAACAAAATAAAAGAATTTACTCAGCGTACCAAAGCTATTAATGAAGCCAGTCACACGTTGGCAAGCAGTTTAGATCTGCAAACGGTTGTGGACCATTGTACTCAGATTGCCAAGCAGATGTTTGATGCTGATGATGTAGCCATTTTCATAGTTGATCAGGATAAAGAGTATCTTACTCCCCTGGCAAATATCGGTATATATACAGAGAAGGTTTTAGCACTTAGATTAAAGATGGGTGAGGGACTCACGGGTAGCGTAGCCCAGCGTGGGGAAGCAAGGATTGTCAACCGCATTGATTTAACTGAAATCGGGAAACAGGTTCCTGGCACACCGGTAGAACCGGAATCATTAATGAGCGTTCCCTTGAAGATTAAAGATGAAGTCATTGGAGTGATAACACTCAGCAAATTGGGTGAACAGGAATTTGCAGACGAAGATCTGAGCTTTATTGAGAATCTGGCTGATATAAGCGCGGTAGCGATCCAGAATGCCCGTTTATATGAGGATGTCAAACAGTCAGAGAAACTGAAGACCTTGTTTTTGGCTAATATGTCCCATGAGATACGTACCCCACTCACTGCCATTATAGGTTACACAGAATTAATAGAAAACAGTGTTAGGGATAAGGTTAGATCTGAGGAGCGTCAATTTTTCGATATAATACGTAATAGTTCTGAACGACTTTTACGAACGATTCATAATGTATTGGACATGTCACAGCTTGAAGCGATGAGTTTTAACTTACGACCGGAGTCGATCGATCTTAGCGAACTGGCAGAAATGGTAGTTGCCGAACATGCCAGTCAGGCAGAAGAGAAGAATCTTGATTTAATTTATAGGTCGCACGTGAAGAGACCCACAATCAAGGCCGATAAGTATTGCATTTCCCAAGCATTGAGTAATCTCTTGGACAATGCCATTAAATACACCCAAAAAGGTTGTATTACTGTATCTTTATCTGAGGAGGATCGTCAAATAATTCTTCAGGTTAAAGATACTGGCATTGGCATCACAAAGAAATATCAAGAAAACCTCTTTGATATGTTCTCACAAGAAAGTAGTGGTTATACAAAGGAATTCCAGGGTGTTGGATTAGGATTGGCACTAACAAAGCGCTATTTGGATCTGAATGAGATCCCGATCACCATAACGAGCAAGAAGTATGTTGGCACAACCTTTACCTTGACATTTCCCATAATAAAAAAGTCTAAAGTAGTAAGTAAGAAGGAGAAAGCAGAAATACCGTCGGTTGAGCCTCCTGATGTAGGTGCAGTGCAAGGATGTTTATTAGTGGT
>JABMQW010000063.1 GCA_013203115.1 Fidelibacterota bacterium | reverse complement strand
TTATATTACAGTTGTATTATTAATATGAAGTGAGAAATGTTAGATAATAATCTAATTGCCAAGCAGTTGATCCATGACCCAATTGGTTCGGGCAGCGCTTTCACTTGTACTGGGGCACTTTCCGCTGCCGCGCAGCTGGTCGACAATGGTTTGAATCAGCGGTCCCTGAATGGTTGCCGGGTTAGGTAAATCCAATATTTCGGTTCGTGATTTACGGGTCAGGATGACGGGATCATTTCCAAAGATGGAAAAGACCAGCGACCCTTGTGTCCCGATCACTTCGGTGCGGTCCAACTTGGTAGCGGCGGTAAAACACCAGACTCCGGTGCCCAGAACGCCCGATTCAAAGCTGTAAGAACCGCTGACTAAGTCAACAGCGGGATAGAGTCCGGCCAGGTTAACTGCCTGACCATTTGCTTTTATGATTTCACCGAAAAAGAACTGCAGTATATCGATTGCGTGTGGTGCCAGATCGCCGAAATAACCACCCGGCGATTTCTCAGGATCCAAGCGCCAGGGAACAGGTTTCAGTGTATCTTCCGGTTTTGGGGGACATTGATAAACAGTATTTACATAACGGATTGTACCGATCCGGCCCTCATCCAGGAGTTGCTTTATTTTTAGAAAGCGGGGCAGAGCACGACGATAATAAGCCACGAATAATGGTAGTTTATGCTGATTGAAAATCTCGATCAGCTCCACGCACTCGGCATAATTCATTCCCATCGGTTTTTCAACATAGGCCGGTTTTCCGGCAGCGGCAGTCATCAGGGTGTATTCCAGGTGATAGCGTGGGGGAGTGGCAATATAGATTGCATTGACAGTCGGATCATTGATCAGGTCACCGGCATTATTATACCATCTGCCGACACCATGCCGGCTAGCGAAATCTGCGGCAAGATCACCATCCCGGCGCATGACAGCCACCAGTTGCGAGCCCTCTGCTTGCTGGAAACCGGGACCACTTTTTATTTCGCATACGTTGCCACAACCAATTATTCCCCAGCGGATATCCTGCATTAAATTACTTTGCCGATCATCCTAACCTTTTATAACCACCATCGGCACCAGTCGCGCAACTTTTTTTGATAGACCAGCTCGCTCGGTCACATCCACCACGGCGCTCACGTCCTTGTAAGCCCCCGGCGCTTCTTCGGCTACACCACGGTAGGACGGGCTGCGCACTTCGATTCCGGATCGGGCCAGTTCCTGAATGACCTGTTGTCCCCGCCAGATTTTCCGAGCCTTTATCCGGCTCATTGTTCGGCCGGCGCCATGACAGGCTGACGAAAAAGCTTTGACTTCACTACCAGTGCTGCCGGCCAGGATATAGGAAGCAGTACCCATCGTGCCGCCAATCAGAACCGGTTGGCCGGCGGAACGCAGATCCTCCGGTAAATCCGGGTGACCGGGACCGAAAGCACGGGTGGCGCCTTTGCGGTGGACGTACAAATTTTTTTCTTTACCATTGATCCGGTGACGTTCCCGTTTGCAGGTATTGTGGGCTACATCGTACAGCAGCGTTAATTCGGCCTGTGGCAGCAGCCGCTCGAAAATCTGCCGGATCAGGTGGGTCAGTATCTGGCGGTTGGCAAGGGCGCAGTTGATCCCGGCATTCATGGCGCCAAAATACTCCTGGCCCAAGTTGGAATTGATTGGTGCACAGGCCAGTTCCCGGTCTGTTAATTTTAGCCCATGGCGTGGCGCTGCAATGACCATCCGTTTCAGGAATTCAGTGCCGATCTGATGGCCAAGTCCGCGGGAGCCGCAGTGAATACTGATCTTGATATCGCCTTCCCGGATTCCAAAAATCGCTGCGATTTTAGCATCAAATATCTCCGTTACCTGCTGGATTTCGAGATAATGGTTGCCGGACCCGAGTGTGCCCATTTCATCCTGCTGGCGTTTTTTGGCATGATCGGAAACACAAGCTGGATCGGCTCCAGCCATCTGACCGTTTTCTTCGATTCGTCCCAGATCAGAGGGAGTACCGTAATTTTGTTCCACAGCCCAGCGGGCGCCGCCGGACAGCATGGCATTCATTTGTTTACGATTTAGATGGATCTTACCACGGCTTCCGATTCCCGCCGGAATGTCCCGCGCTATCTGGTCGGCCAGTTGTTTGCGAATCGCCAGAATATCGTCCGGCACGAGACCGGTGTGGAGAGTGCGAACGCCGCAGGCGATATCAAAACCGACACCACCAGCGGAAATTACGCCACCTTGAGCCGGATCGAAGGCGGCCACTCCGCCGATCGGAAAACCGTAACCCCAGTGGGCGTCGGGCATGGCATAAACCGCCCGTACCAGCCCCGGCAGAGCGGTAACGTTGATAACCTGCTCGCAGACCTTCTCATCCATACCACGAATCAATGCGGAATCAGCATAGATAATTCCGGGTAGCGTCCGGTCACCGGATGGATTGACCTGCCATGCGAATTCGGAAAGTTGTTTAAGACGCTTGAGATCCATATTGATAACTACATTGAAAACCGGTCGGATGCAATATATTTTCTGTTTTTAATCAGTAAAATTACTCGTCGCTCATACCGAAGCAAGGGACTTCAAGCTACGCGATAGTCAATATAAATCTAGTCTGTTCATAATATCGTGATTTCTTTCTCTGTAGCCCCGTCATTCAGAGGCTGTGTGAAAATTAATTCCACACTTTTATGTGAGTATTCCTTCATTTCCGAACATAAACTCCCATTCCCGGGGCCATATTATTGAAATAAATGGCTGACAACCCTTTTTAACCCGCATTCC
>JABMQW010000062.1 GCA_013203115.1 Fidelibacterota bacterium | reverse complement strand
GGAATGCGGGTTAAAAAGGGTTGTCAGCCATTTATTTCAATAATATGGCCCCGGGAATGGGAGTTTATGTTCGGAAATGAAGGAATACTCACATAAAAGTGTGGAATTAATTTTCACACAGCCTCTGAATGACGGGGCTACGGAGAAAGAAATCACAACATCAAAGATGGACACTAATTAGTATCGGGAAAATGAATAAATTAGAATTACTGCAAATTTTTAAAGAAACCGGCGCTCTATTGGAAGGGCATTTCATTCTCACCTCCGAGCGACGCAGCGCCCAGTATTTCCAGTGCGCCAAAGTGCTGCAGTATCCGGAGTATCTATCGATGCTGTCAACAGCTATTGCGCAAAATTTCCGGAACCTGCCGCTGGATGTTATCATATCACCGGCTATTGGCGGTGTTGTTGTCGGTACTGAAGTAGGCCGTCAATTGAATGTTCGGACAATTTTTGCCGAACGGCAGGATGGTAAAATGACTATCCGGCGTGGTTTCGATCTGAAACCCGGTGAAAAAGTGCTGGTAGTGGAAGATGTTATCACGACCGGCGGTTCGGTGAAAGAAGTGCTGGCTGTCGTTGAATCCGCCGGGGCTGGCGTGGTGGGGGTCGGTGTGATTGTTGACCGCAGTAATGGCCGGGTGCAATTGCATGATAATCAGTTTGCCATTTTGCAATTGGAAACAGTCAGTTTTGACCCAGCTGAAATCCCGGCTGAACTGGCTCGGATTCCCGCTGTAAAGCCGGGCAGTCGCAATATCAAATGATATCATAATAGAAGTTTAAGGATATAATCATGAAACATATTTTAATCATTTCATTTATTCTGATATTTTTTCTGGGCTGCGGACCGGTCGAAGAAGTGGCGGTAATTTCGACGCAATTCGGCGATATTGTTATTGCATTTTTCCCGGAGGTGGCGCCGAAACATGTTGAGAGCTTTATGCTGCATGCCCGGGAAGGCTATTTCGATGGTACCACTTTTCACCGGGTTATTCCCGGATTTGTTATCCAGGGGGGTGATCCCAATACCAGGGATGAGAATCGCATGAATGACGGATTAAGTGGCCGGGCCGCCCGCTTCTATAATGTTGGCACAGAAGCTGACACAACCAGTTGGGCGTTGCCCGCGGAGTTCAATGACTGCCCCCATGTCCGGGGCGCTTTATCGATGGCGCGCTCTCAGGATCACAATTCAGCCGGCAGTCAGTTTTTTATCTGTGTTGCTGACGTCCGGCGGCTCGATAATAAATACACCGTTTTCGGCGAAGTGATCCGGGGGCTAGAAGCAGTAGACCGGATTGTCAATACTCCCCGGGATGAGCGGGATAATCCATTAGAGCCGGTTGCCATGACGATTAAGCTGATACCGCGGAAGGACATTGACGAGCAGTAATTGAACGTCTCTATCGAGTAAGGATTATATGTTTAATAAAATTCGAATAATTATATTTTCCGGATGAGTAAGCTGAAAATTGGGTTGGCTCTGGGGGGAGGCGGTGCCCGGGGTGCCGCACATGTTGGGGTACTGCAAGTATTGCATGATCGCGGTCTGCGGTTCGATCATATTGCCGGCAGCAGCGCCGGGGCAACTATTGGAGCTATGTACGCCGCCAAACAAGATCCTTACTGGATTGAGAAACATTTTTATCAATTCATGGACAGTGCTGTGTTCAAAGCCCTCGGTACCGATCGGATGTCGGGTGATCATGATCCTGATTCGGTGTTCAGTCAATTTGCCAGTTCCATCAGAGATCAGGTTGTGATCATGATGGCCCGCAACCGTAGATCAATTATTCGCCGTGAAAAACTTGAGCAATGTATCGACTATTTACTGCCGGTTAAGACTTTTAATGAGTTAAATATACCGCTTGAGGTAATTACAGCGGATTTGCAAACCGGTCAGGCGGTGGTTTATAATACAGGCGATTTGGTTGAGGCTGTGACCCAGTCATCATCAATTCCCGGTTTTGTACCGCCACTCCAAAAAGATGATTATTTACTGGTGGATGGTGGTATCGTATCACCGACGCCACTGAATTATTTGCGTAATCATGTTGATTTTGCCTTAGCCTGCGATATTTCAAAAAGAATTTCCAAACCGCTCCGCAAGATGGATATCATTTCGATCAGTATTCGTTCAGAGCAAGTCACAAACCTGGCTCTGAATAAACAGATCCTGGCCCAAGCCGATTTTATTATTCGACCGGAAGTTTCCGGCTTGCACTGGTCCCGGTTCGATAATTTTGAGCGCCTGATCCAGAATGGCCGGGAGGCGGCGGAAGCGATCTATGAAGATTTAGTGCGTGAGATTAAACGGCACAAGCGCTGGGGATATAAATTTAAACATTGGTTAAAAGTAAAATTATAAGTGTTACCTTACTAAACTTTCTGCATCAAAAGAAAAAATCAATTATGAATACGAACATTAAAAAAGCACTATTTCTTTTTTTGGTTTTCCCGCTGATCTTGACGGCGCAGTTTACCAATCCGGCTGTTTCATCCGTTTCTGTCGAGGAGCCGGTTAGAGCTGGTGAGGTGGTAAACGTAGAAGTAACAGTTGAGATGGCTAAAAAGTGGCATATTTATGCCGTTCATGATGTGTCCGGGGGGCCAATTGCCACTTCAATAAAAATCAGTGGTGATGCTTTAAATCGGCAGGGAGTGGTAGAAGAACCACAACCAACAGTGAAGTTTGATGATGGTTTTCAAGTTGAGACCAGGTATCACGAGGGAACAGTAACTTTTATCGCACCGGTGTTGCTAAAGGATAATCTGGAAACCGGTTCAGTCGAATTACAGGTAGCGGTATTGTATCAGGTTTGTGATGCTGCTGTCTGTTACCCACCGGTAGAGCAACAGCTGCCGGTCGCGCTAATAATCGAACCGGGTGAACCTCGTGAGGATCGTAGTCAACTTGCAGCGGCTATTGCAATTGACAGTAGCGGTAATATCGATTTGGACCGAGCCATATCCGAAGGTCTCTTTTCCTTTATTTTGCTGGCGCTTTCGATGGGTTTTCTGGCGCTGCTGACACCCTGTGTATTTCCTATGATTCCGATCACTGTATCATATTTTACTCATCAGGGAGAATTGGAAGGTCGTAGTCCAGTCAAACAGGCATCAGTATATGCGATTGGAATTATTTTTACCTTTTCCATCCTGGGATTATTACTGGCGTTAACGCTGGGTGCAGCAGGCGCCAACCAGTTGGCAGCCAATCCCTGGGTGAATTTATTCATTGGCGCCCTGTTTATCTATTTCGCCTTGTCTTTATTCGGGATGTATGAAATTCAAGTACCTGAAAAATTGCGCTCATTTACCTTGAAACAGGAAGGTCGTTCCGGTTATATCGGAACGTTGTTTATGGCGCTGACTTTCACATTAACTTCCTTTACCTGTACGGTTCAATTCGTTGGTTTATTATTAGTTGCGGCAGCCCAGGGTCAGTGGTTCTGGCCATCGATTGGCATGCTGGTCTTTAGTGCTGCATTTGCCTTACCCTTCTTTTTCCTGGCCCTGTTTCCCCAGTACCTGGCCAAGTTGCCCCGATCCGGTGGCTGGCTTAATTCGGTAAAGGTAGTAATGGGTTTTCTGGAATTGGCGGCAGCCTTCAAATTTTTAAGTAATACCGATCTGGTCTGGCGCTGGAGTATTTTCACCCATACCACAGTACTGGCAGTATGGACGATTATCACATTATTAACCGGCATTTATTTACTTGGCAAACTGCGGCTGCCTCACGATTCTGAAGTCAACTCGGTCGGGGTGCCGCGGATGCTTTTGAGCATGTTTTTCCTCACCTTTTCGCTATATCTCGGAACTGGTCTGGTGGGGCAACCTATCCACGGCCTGATTTATTCGTACCTGCCACCCAAAATTGAGTCAGAAACTCAGAATGTTGTGATCAATGGATCGATTCATGATGAATTTTTCTGGTACAAGGATCTGGATACCGCACTTGAGGAAGCACAGCGGGAACAGAAACCGGTCTTCGTTGATTTTACCGGATACACCTGCACCAATTGCCGTTGGATGGAAGCCAATGTATTTACCAATGCGGAAGTACAGGCGCGCTTCGGTGAATTTATCCTGGTGCAATTATACACCGATGCTGGAGAAAACTATAAGGAGCATCAACAGTACGAAATTGAGCGGTTTGGAACGGCATCCTTACCGTTTTATGTGGTGCTGAGTCCGGAGAACGAAGAAATTGCCCGCTTCCCGGGCATGTCGCGTAACATTGATGAATTTTTAGATTTCCTTGATAAAGGATTAGCTGGGTAACAGGAAAGGTAAGAATATGAGAAAATATTTCATTGCGGGGATGATATTGTTTGCAGTAATTGTCGGTTGTGCACAGAAGGATACCAGTCAGCCCCACAAAGCGTCCCCCCGCCCGGCTAATGCTGTAAAAGCGCCTGATTTTACTCTAATGTCGCTGGACGGAATGGTATTTTCATTAAGTGATCTAAAAGGAAAAGTTGTCCTCTTAAATTTCTGGGGAACCTGGTGTCCACCATGTCGACGTGAAATCCCCGATTTCGTCAAATTATATGATAAATATCAAGATGATGGACTGGAAATAGTCGGTATTACTTTAGCATCCGGAACAGCAGCCGATATTGAAAAATTTGTTAAGCAATGGAATATGAATTATAATATTTTGACGGATATCAACAGTAATGAAACTCAGGAAGTTACGGCGCTATACAGCCGCGCAACCGGTTATCCGATTAATGGTATTCCCACCACTTTTTTAATTGACCGGGATGGTTATATCAGGAAATCTTATGTAGGTCCGCGAACCGAGAAAGTGTTTTACGCTGATTTCGAACCGTTTTTATAATTTTGACAATTCCACCACATTAGTGACAGTATGGTTTTAGCAGGTTAGGCTTGTTCAATTCTGATCTGTATTTTATTTAATCTGACAAGAAGAATACCGCGTCACATTCACTGCATTCAGTACATGGTTTACCCGTGCCTGCACACCGAAGTGCGATTCGGCACGCAGGCGTGGGGATCCATCCTTTAGTTTTTAAGT
>JABMQW010000061.1 GCA_013203115.1 Fidelibacterota bacterium | reverse complement strand
CAAGGATCACTTTTATGTTAGTTTTTGAATGTTCTGTTGTGTTATTCATTTCTAAATGCCTGTGATTGCTGATTTCCCGCCAAAAAAAAGAGGTTAGCTGAAACAGCTAACCCTTTGATATTTCACTGATATTTTCTGGTGGGCCTGGGAGGGATCGAACGCCCGACCAATTGATTAAGAGTCAACTGCTCTACCACCTGAGCTACTGGCGCATAAGGGTATAAAAATGCGTGTCAAAATTATCTTTATTTGGCCTAATTCACAAATCCTTACAGCAACAACTGAATATCAAAAAGCGCCGACTTTCGACAACGATTATTTAGTATAACTGATTACAACGCTGAGCGGTGTAACCAGGAAAGTAGACGATTATTATTCGATTTCTTCGAACATTACCTCCGGCGCCATTGCTGTGGTATCCGGTTCTGGTGGTGGCGGCGGTTTTTCACCCCAGTAATTGGCAGTGGTGTTCAGGTGATAGATCACATTCGAACTGGTGAGGTAAACCTCATCTTCCCCGGCAAAACGGAAATTATTATGCGACCAGTCTGCCTTGGAACGGCCGAAATAATAATCGCCCAGGACTTTATCACCGTTGTCAAACAGTTGCAGGTGAATTCCCAGTGAATCATCCACTGAGTAGACATACCATTTGGCTGGATTATTCGAAACCATCGTTTCATGCTCCGTGGTCAGCACACTGTTGAACAGATTATTCAGCCGGGGCTGACGGACGATCAGGGAGTCATGCCCTTCTATATTCCATACGCCGCTCATTTTGACCAATGTAATGGACTCACCTGTTTTACTGATTGTGAATTGAGTGATCTTTTCTGTATCGCCCGTGAAAATTGCCTTGGAACTGGTGGTGTAACGTTCCTGTAAATAGCGGTTGAGGAACAGGGCGGCAATGATCACCACCACTATAATAATGATAGTTCGCAGATTCTTAACCATAAATTTCCTCGATTGAATTGGCCCGTTTGGCTTCCATTTTCCAACGTACTGCACCCAGACCAATGATCAACAATGATGGCAGTAGAATGTTGATCCATTTAAGTCGTATGCGACGGGAGTCCTCCAGTTCTTCTAATGGGCGGGTGGTAATTTCACGGGAGCGCAGCAGCATCAATTCACTGTCGCCCAGCATGTAATCCACAGCATTGTGCACGAAGATGTAATTCTCCGGAATAGCAGCGCCGGCATCATCGGAAAAGAATTGTGAATCGCTAACCAGGAGAATCTGGCCCACGCCACCGGTCATAGGGGAGGTAACGGTTGCCAGGGCGGCGACCAGTTTGCTGGGCTGGTTTAATTGGTTAAAAGCGGGATTTTGGATCGGTGACAGATTGAAAAAGCCCTGCATCAACCCGGAGCGGCCGGAAGTGAACAACAGTGACTGGATCGGCTGGCTGGCCAGGGTATCGGTCTCGATTTCGCTGGGGAAGATCATCCGGACCTGCTCCAGATTTTTAACAATCGGATGATCGCCAAATTCCCGGACCAGGGGGAAGAAGGGATAATCCATCGCGGTGTTCATCCGGAAGAAACCCCGGTTCTGCATCACTGATACCTGTCCGCTGCGTTTATCGAGCACCAGATTTTCTTTAAGGTTGAATCCGACCTGACTGATAAAGTCGAAAATATTGGATTGAATTACCGCACCCTGCTGTTTCTGCAGGTCCGCGTTGACCCGTCCTTGCGCCAGGAAGACATTTCCACCGCGACCGATGAATTCATTCAGGCGGTCAAGTTCATCCGTGTTGACTGAGTCAGTAACGCCATTGATTAGAATCAAGTCCAGATCGGTAGGGATATCCTGGGTCAGATTGACTTGACGGACGCTGTACGATTCCTGCAGAACCTGAGTGATATTATTATTCTTTGGCGCCTGGCCGGTAAATTTGCCAAAACCAACTATCCGTTTGTTCTTATCCACCAGTTTTTTAATCTTGGTAGTGATCTCATATTCCAGTCCGGTGGTAGTTTGAATAATAGGGATTACCTCACGCTGATCTTCATATAGCAGGACCAGGCCCATATGAACTTTTTTTATCTCCAGTTTATCGTTTTCAATTATCTGTAACTGGACCGGCATAATGCCATATTTCTGAGCTTCCAGCTCCAGCTTGTCATCATCATCGGGCAGATAGAATTCGAAGCGGATATTGCCATTGGAAAAGGCGGCATATTCTTCCAGGATATCCTGCAGATACCGGCGGTTATTGGCATATTCACCGGGCAGGTTTTCGGAGAAATAAACCTTCATGGTCAGAATGTCATCGGTTTTCTGCACTACCGATTTACTGGATGGCGACAGGGAATACATACCGTTGTCGGTAAAGTCCAGCCGGAAGAACCAGTTGCGTGAAATAAGGTTGATCAGTATTAGTGCCACTACGGCAATAATGAGATAAGTGGTAAAAGCTTTTTTATTATTTACTTTCTTCTGCATCACCTACCTCCATTTCCGCATTTCAAGGATTCGAACCGTGGTCAGTAAGAAGATGGTGATCATCGTCCCGAAGTAAACCAGATTACGGGAATCGATGACCCCACGGGAGATATTGGACAGGTGATAATCCACACTGATGAATTGGATCAGACCGCTCATGCCAGTGGGCATGAAGACCAATAGTTTATCCAACAGAAAGAACACTATCACAATCGTGATGGCAATAATAAAAGCCACGACCTGGTTGTCGGTCAGACTGCTGGTAAAAGTACCGATGGAGGCATAGAAACCACCTACCAGGATCAGACCGATATAGCCGCAGAGAATGGCGCCGAAATCGATATTGGTTCCCACCGCCAGCAGGGTGAAGAAATGAACCAGGGTGAATCCCAGGCCGATAATTACCAGCGTTGTAGCTGCCAGGAATTTGCCCAGGACAAATTCCACGTCCTTAATCGGCAGGGTGGAAATAATCTCCATCGTACCACTGTTGCTTTCTTTGGCGATCAGGCTCATGGTAATCGCTGGAATGAAAAACAGGTAGATCAGGGGGATTATGCTGAACAGTGAGCGCAGGTCAGACTGATTGATCAGGAAAAATGTATTGGTGAAGAAATAACCGCTGAAGATGGCAAATAACACCAGGAAGATGTAAGCCATCGGGCTGTTGAAATATGATTTTAATTCCTTCAGAAACAGGATTTTTACATTACGCATCCCCGCCTCCTTTCACCGTCAGCATGCGGAAGATGTCTTCCAATTGGGCTTTCGAGGTGCTCATTTCCAACAGGGTCCATTTTGACTTGACAGCATGTTTGAATAGGGCTTCCCGGGGATCGGCATCTTTGCTGTATTCCAGATTGATGATGGTTCTGTCACCCTCTGTAACAGTGCTGGTAATTTCAGCTTCCGGTGCGGCGTCCGGCAGACTTTTAAGGCTTACTGCGGTTGTGCCTTTGACTTCCAGCGTTAGCTGCGTCTTGCCCCGGAAACTGGCCATTAACTCCTGGCTGGTTCCATCAGCGATGATCTTGCCCTCATGGATAATGGCAATCCGGTCCACCGTTGCTTTGATTTCCTGCAGGATATGGCTGGAGATGATAACCAGCTTTTCTTTACCGAGCTCCTTGATCAGTTCGCGGATTTCAACGATCTGATTCGGGTCCAGGCCGGATACTGGTTCATCCATGATCAGAATTTGGGGATCATGCATAATGGCGGTGGCCAGACCGATCCGCTGGCGGTAACCTTTGGAGCATTCTGCCACAGTTCTGTGCAGTATCCCCGACAGACCGCATTGCTCAATTACCCGCGTTAGGGCATTCCGGAAATCCTTGCCCTCAATTTCACGGATCTGAGCGGTGAATTCCAGTAAATCAAAAACCCGCATGTCGAGATAGAGCGGGTTCAACTCGGCCAGGTAACCGATCTGCTTGCGGATTTCCAAGGAATGTTCGGCGATGTTGAGATCATTGACATAAACATTCCCTGCAGTAGGTGAAAGATAGCCGGTGATAATCCTTAAGGTAGTGGTTTTCCCGGCGCCGTTGGCACCAAGAAAACCCAGGATTTCACCATCGTTGACTTTAAAATTGATCGAGCGTACGGCTTTCACATCACCGTAATGCTTAACCAGGTTTTCTACACGAATCACTTCAGTAGCTCCCTTTATATATTTATTTGATATTACTGATTAAAATTTCAGGTGCGAATTTGACTGTTTATGTAGATAGTAGGCAACCGAGATTTACTCTACTCGCCTTATCAATGCGAAATGATTTGGATTGTTCCCGTCCGTTGGTATAATTACTGGACAGAACCGAATTAGTCCTAAATCCACCTTTGTCCTGATGGATATTGTAACTACCTGACTATGCGAAGCCGTAGCCTTAGCTATTATGGTGCAGGAGGCTGCCCTGGGGTTTAATACCATTTCATATTTCTCACTTCATATTAATAACACAACTGTAATATAATTTGCATTTAACGACCTAGATAATTCAAAATAAACTAAAATATGGTTAAACTTAAAAATGACAATTTTAAAAATGGCGTGAAGAAATTCTCCTAAAAGACCGTTACGAAAAATAAACTGTTATCAATCAGTGAGTTTTT
>JABMQW010000060.1 GCA_013203115.1 Fidelibacterota bacterium | reverse complement strand
ATAGTGGGTCCAGGGCTTGCCCTGGGGTTCATACCATTGATTTTGTGTCAATCTGTGAAATCTGCCTGCCTGCCTGCCTGCCTGCCGTAGTCGTAGCGTAGGCTGGTGGTTAATATTGTTTCAATGTTTAAAACAACGACTACCGGTAAATACCATGGCGATTCCATGCTCATTACAGGCTTCGATTACTTCTTTGTCGCGGATTGAACCACCCGGTTGGATGATGGCGCGTATCCCGCTGGGAGCAATTTTATCAATACTGTCCCGGAATGGGAAAAAGGCATCGGAAGCCAAGATACCACCTGCGGCCCGGGCACCTGATTTGCGGATAGCGATGTCGACAGCATCCACCCTTGAAACTTGCCCTGCGCCAATACCAGCAGTCGTATAATCTTTTGCAATCAATATTCCATTGGACTTGACATGTTTCAACACTTTCCAACCAAACAGCATTGTTTCAATTTCCATTGCGTTTGGTTTTATTTCAGTGACGACTTCAAGATCATCAAGAGTAATGGTTTTAATATCAGTTTCCTGTACCAGCAGTCCACCGTCGACGTAACGATATTGCAACTTAGCTACTTTGGGTGGTATAGCACCCAACTCCAGTACCCGTAAGTTTTTCTTTCTTGCCAGGATTTCCAAAGCAGCTGGTTCAAAGTCCGGTGCCAGGACGATCTCCACAAATACTTTAGCGATTGCTTCGGCCACGGCAGCCGTGCAGGTGCTGTTAAGGGCAATAATTCCACCGAAGGCACTTTGAGCATCAGCGTTGAAAGCACGATTATAGATCTCGGCAATATCAGTGCCTGTGGCTACTCCACAGGGGTTGGCATGCTTGACCACCACACAGGCCGGTTCTGAAAATTCCGCCAGGCAAGCCAGGGCACCGTCCGCATCCATGATATTGTTGTACGATAGTTTTTTACCCTGATGAATTTTTGCTGTTAGTATATTATTGCTTGTAGTAATTGGCAACTTATAAGCCGCTGCCTTCTGATGAGGATTTTCCCCGTATCGTAACTCATAGAATTTATTGAAAGTTATCGAATAGTCATCAGAAAGCGGTTCGTCCTTAAGATAATTATGAATCAAGGTATCATACTGGGCGGTATGGCCGAATGCTTTAGCTGATAGTATGCGACGGGTTTCGATGGTGAGTCCCTTTTGATCGGTTAGTTCCGAAACTACTGTATTATAATCTGCCGGATCAACAATAACACCGACCCAACCGGTATTTTTAGCGGCACTGCGGATCATTGTCGGACCGCCGATGTCGATATTTTCCAGTGCCCGGGCAAGTGTTACGTCAGGTTTTTGAATCGTTTCGGCAAAAGGATAAAGGTTACAAACCACCAGGTCGATCCATTTGATGCCGTTAGCTTCCGCCTCTTCCCCGTGTTGATCGCGCAATCCCAGGATACCACCTTCCACTAGGGGATTAATCGTCTTGACCCGGCCGTCCATGATTTCAGGAAATTGTGTGTATTCAGAAACGTCGATCAATGGAATTCCTGCTTGCCGTAGAACCCGGGCAGTTCCTCCGGTAGAGAGAATTTCAACGCCGTTTTCGTGCAGTGCTTGTGCGAATGGTTCAAGCCCTTGCTTGTCAAAGACCGAAATTAGGGCGCGATTGATTTTTATTTTTGCTTGGTTGAGGGTGGGGTTTTTTAGCATTGTGTTCTAGTGTTTGGGTGTTAAAGTGTTAAGGTTTTAGGGTTCTTGGTTCTTTGTTCTGAGTTCTGGAGTGTTACTGTAATAGGATTAAACTCCAGCACATTATCGAAATGGATTAACTGCAGTGGAATGTCCGGGTATTTGGTTTGGAAAAATTTAAATTTGGTTGGCTTGTACAAATCTTGGGAAAACTTGACTTCCAGTGCCTGTTTTTCCTTAATAATGAAATCGATTTCCTGTTTTTTCTGGGTACGCCAGTAGCGGATATCTTCCTGATCAAAGGTGTCGTTGAGCAATCTAAAAACGTAATTTTCCAACAATTCCCCACGATCGTCATTCAGCCGGATCGGATTGAAATTATTAACAAAATAATTGCGCAGACCCAGGTCATTAAAATAAGCTTTCTTCATTTTACGCAATTCGGTAGACACATTTCGAGCAAAAGGAGTGACAAGTGAAATATGAAATGATTTTTCCATTAACCGCAGGTAGGCTTCCACGGTTTTAAATTCGATTTTTAAGTCATTGCTAAGAGTATTGATATTTAATTGTCCCCCGATATTGCCTGCAATAAACCTAAGAATTTTCATATAGGCATCCGGGTATAGCACGGCCGCCTCCAGGGCGTCCTTTTTTACATACGAATTAGCTAATTCTTTTAAGATGCCTTGCTTTTCTGTTGGTGAGGGTTCAAGAACTACGTCGGGGTAACCACCATAAATGAGATATTCCGAAAGGAGCACTTGTAATTCGGGACGATAGGCTAGTGGCAGGAAATTGGCATGGGCATATTTGGCGATTTCTTCCCGGTCTTTGAAAATCAGGAATTCCTGAAAGCCCATGGTCGGCAAATGAAAAATCCTTTTGCGACCAGCCAGGGAGTCTTTGAATTTTTGATCAATGTAAAAACCTGATGAGCCGGTAACCACAAATTTTAGTTGTTCCCAATGTTCGTCATACAGATATTTCAGAAAATTGGAGGGGTCATCGAGATATTGAACTTCATCGATAAAAATAAACTGTCGCTTGCCGTTTTCCAAAGGTGGTATAAATTGGAATAGGTTATCGGGGCGTTGATTAAAGGCAGTTAATATTTCTTTGTCTTCCAGCGAAATGTAAGTTGCTGGTCTGTCTGGATCTGCCAAACTACTTTGGACTTGTTTTAGTAGCGTTGTTTTACCGGTTTGTCGGGCGCCGAGAATCAGGGTAATCTGTTTTTTATCCAGATGTTTGCGGATATCATTAAATAGTAAACGTTTTTTCATAATGCTTTATGCCCGACGGAATATTCCAATATTATTCCATATATGCAAGACAATATTCCAATATTATTCCATATTTCGGGATTCCAATTCCAGTATTATTCCAATTTGCCGGTCTTGGAATAGCGGTCAATGACTTCAATAAATGCTTTCCCTTCCAGTTTTTGCACCTTTGCTTTGAGAGTGTCCGGGGTGTCGTCCGGCTCCACTGTGCATTTTTTCTGGATGATGATTGTTCCGCAGTCCACTTTGGCTGTGACCAGGTGAATAGTGCAGCCGGTTTCGGTGTCGTGATTGGCCAATACTTCTTCATGGACTTTGGTGTCTATACCCCCGGCGTATTTGGGCAGCAGTGAAGGATGCACATTGAGCAAACGACCCTCCCATTCTTGGCAGAAATCAGCCGATAGAATCCGCATGAAGCCGATCAGGAGAATCAGGTCAACATTGTGCTTTTTCAGTTCGACTGTCATTTCTCCATCAAAATTTTCGCGGGCTTTACCTTTGTGGCTGATAAAGATATTCTTAATTGAATGATTGGTCGCCCGCTCCAGAATATAGGCCTTGGGGCGATTACTGATGACAATTTCCACCGAAGCATTCAGACGATCGTCAGCTATTGCGTCAATAATGGCCTGCAGGTCGGTGCCTTTGGTGGAGCCGAGAACGCCAAGTTTAACGGTTTTTTGTATTAACGTTCGAGGTGTTAAGGTGCTAAGGTTGTGATCAATCATTGATTTCATTGTCGACTAAATAATACTTTGCGGGCGATTCTTTTATAGAGTCTGCTGATCGATAAGATTTAAGGTATTTGATTAAGCCTAAAATCATGCTTTTCACTTCTTCGGATTTATTTTGCAAGTTATTTATCCTACTAGTGGATATCCAACCTGAATCTTGAATTATATATAGCAAGCTTTTCAATTCTACTGCAGAACTTTGAGCATAATTAAGAAATCGCATAAAATCTTTTCTATTATACCTGGCAAACCCTTAAGCTATATTAGTCATTCCGGAAACAGCCGCGCGACGTAATTGACGTACTAAATCATATTCTCTATTAAATGATATATATTTGGTTATTGTATAAATTGAGTTTACCAGTGTTCGTGCTTCTTGCCAGCATTTTAACCCGGTGAAATTGTCAATCCCGCTCACACCAGACTCCTTTTAGAACCCAGAACCCAGAACATAGAACCTACATTACCCTTAGCTTTTTCATATGCTCCACCCGCTTTTGCACCAGTTCGGCGGTGCCAATATCTTTACGATGAAAGACTGGCCCCGTAATGCGTTCGACTTCAGCTTGAGCCACTGCTTCAGCCTCTGCCAGCGTTGAGGCAATTCCTACCACCGCTGCTGTTCGCGAACCGGTTTCGTACAAACCATCAGTGCGTTGGTCAACGGCAGCCAGATAAAGCTGATCGGGATTCTGAATTGCTGAAATATCAATTTGTTGATTTTTAACAGGCTGGTCAGGATAGCCCGCCGGAACAGCATATTTACACACCGTTGCCAGCGGTTTGAATTTTGCCATGTCCTGGCTGAGAGTCCCATTTACAATTGCCTGACAAATTGCCACAAAATCAGATTCCAGTATCGCTAGTACATTCAGGCCTTCCGGATCCCCAAGGCGGGCGTTGTACTCAATCAACTTGACACCATCTTTCGTAGCGATAAAACCACCATATAGGATACCCCTATACCCTTCGCCATACTCGCTTTTCAAAGCATTTATTGTGGCCAGATTGATTGCCCGGGCAGCGTCAATGTCACTGGAGTTGAGAAAAGGT
>JABMQW010000059.1 GCA_013203115.1 Fidelibacterota bacterium | reverse complement strand
GCATTGATAACCTGGAATTTGAACTTGCCATTTATCCCAAACGGTTTAATCGTTCTGATATAACTAAGATCGATCCGAAAATAACTGGGAAAGCGGGCACCATTTTTCTCCCCGGGGATATTCTGTAATCCAGTATAAGGGTAAATCGGACTGGTAAAGTTGGTCCCGGCATAAACCTGCCCCACATTCACAGTAAATGGCTTACCCGTATTATAGGTGGTTGTCAAACCAAAACTGTTTTTCTGATTTAGTTGATAACTCATTACCATATTAAATGAATGGGGAATATCATTATTGGTAAAATAAACTTCACCTTCCCGCTTGCGGAGTACGCCATCGCTGTTAAAATCGATTTCCTTACGAATCCGGCTATAACTATAGCCCAGCCAGCCAGTGAATTTGCCTTGCATTTTTTTTATTAGGAACTCATATCCCCAGGCGGTTCCCTCACCGGCCACAAAATCATCAGTATCGGTAGCCGGATCATTATTGGGATTAACTTCCAATGTATTATCATATGGTTTGTAATAGGCTTCCAGGCTGATGTAATACCCTTTATTAAATCGCTGCTCGATACCGGCAATGAAATGTTGGCAGGATTGGGGCTTTAAATCCTTGGGTACCGGTAACCAGAAATCCACAAAACTGATGATTTCCTCATCGTTGGTATTGGTAAACAGGTATTGCTTGTAAATTCCCCAACTACCTTTCAAAGCCAGGTTTTCTGTTAGTAGATACTTGAATCCCAGGCGCGGTTCCAGGTATATCTGATCATGTAATTCATATTTACTCAGACGCAGTCCCGGTTGAAAATTGAAGCGACTTGATATCTTCCAACGATCCTGTAAATAAAATGACAGAATATAAGGGCTCTGGGTCCGGTCAAGAAAAGTAATATCCGCCATTTCCTGCTTGATCACCATTTCTAAAATTTTATATTCAAATCCGCCGGTGATGGTATGCTGATCGCTGACAAACCAGTCCAGTTTTTCTTTTACCGTCCAATCCCGAAGATCCACATTTTCAAAAATATCAGTAGATATTTTCCCTTGGGCGGAATCAATTTCGGTAAACGATAAACCCAGGTCCCAATCGTAAACCGTACGAGCAATTGAAAAAGTGGAATGAAATTTGGAGTTGGGCACATAGCGCCACTGTGAGCTGGTGGTATAATTACCCCAATCCAACCCGATATCAAAGCCGGATTCATCATCTTCAAAATTGAATTCCAGAAAATCACGGCCATAGTAACCGGCCAGTGTTATTCGGTTTTTTTGGTCCAGATCGAAAAAGACTTTCCAGTGGGTATCCCAGAAATAATAACCGCCCGCTGGTGTACTACCGTCTTTTAGCCGGTAGTACAACTTTGCAATCTGATCATAATAAGTACGACGGGCAGCAATCATCCAGGTACCCCATTTATGAGGACCTTCAGCCAGGATTTTACTACTTAGCAAACTGATTTCACCATTAATACCGCTTAAATCAATAATTTCGGAAACCGGTCCTTCTTTAAATAAAATCCGCCGCTTAGAGTTACCTTCCCGGGAGGTAATATCCAACACTGCCGAATTGCGATTACCGAATTTGGCTGCAAAACCACCGGCCAGGAATTCTGCATCCGCCAAAGCCTCGGCGTTAAATGTTGAGAATACCCCGCCCAAATGGTAGGGATTGTAGACTTCGATTCCATCTAACAGAATCAGGTTTTCATCGGAACCACCACCCCGGACAATTAGGGCTGATGAAAAATCATTTTTAGCGGTGACGGAAGGTGTCATCTGTAAAATTCGGAACAAGTCCGTTTCAATCATGGCCGGTGTATTTTCGATCTGCCGCATGGAAAGGTTCATGCGACTAATTTCCACTTTTTCTTCGAAACGCATCCGTTCAGCGGTGACTGTAACCTCTTCCCCAGATAGGACCCGTAACGGCAATTCCAGATCAATTCGCTGATCGCTGCCGTCCATGATTTCCACCGGGTATTCCACCGTTTGGTAACCCATCATCATGGCTTTTAAGCGGTAGCTGCCGGCTGGAATACTCCAGATTAAATAATAACCATGAACATCGGAAGCGGCGCCTTTATCGGTGCCTTCGAGAATTACATTAGCAAAGATCAATGGTTCGCCCGTGTCACCGGCCCGCAGATAGCCAGATATTCTTCCCGGCGCCTGGGCAAATCCCAACTGAGAAAATAGGATCACTAGTATAAATAGGATTAAAACTGTGTTAAATCGCTGAATCATTAAAAATCCATCATATTTTATTGACTATTGACAGCAATATTAGACAATGGTTGTCAGAAAAATCTCGCATCGGGATTGCAAGTTCAGATGTACTTACTGATCACCGGCGATACTAATGAAATTCCGCCGGATTGAATTACGGCAGAGTGATGAAACTCACTAACTTATACTTTGGAATTTTATCAGAATATGCTGGTGCTATGTCGGCTGATTTCACCCTCCACCATGTAGATAACATCTT
>JABMQW010000003.1 GCA_013203115.1 Fidelibacterota bacterium | reverse complement strand
GTCTTTTATATTGATGCTGATGGTAATCTGCGCAAAGATGAATGGGATTTTTCCGATGGAGCGGCAATTAAAAATACTCTGATCGATAAAATCTATTATATCCGCTTTGGTAAAAAATCCGATCCCTTGTATTTCAAAATCGGCGCTCTCGATTATGTGAATTTGGGTTATGGCATCCTAGTCAATGGCTATACTAATACCAGCGAATATCCCTCGGTGCGCAAAGTTGGCTTGGATCTGTCGGTAAAAACCAAGCGCTATTCCGTTCAGGGTTTTATCAATGATTTCAAAGAAAATGCCGGTCTGTTTGGCGCTCGTATTTCCAGCCCCATGCTGGTCGGTTTACCGGTCGGTTTCTCCCTCGTAGTCGATCGCAATCAATACCTGGGATTGAAAGATCGGGATGGCGATGGATTACCCGATCTGGTGGACGATTTCCCGGAAAATAAGCGCTGGAAAATAGATACCGATAGTGATGGTCTTGCAGACAATGATCCCAATGAAATAGACCGGGATGGCGATGGCTTGGTAGATGTGAATGACCTTGCCGCTATCCATCAGTTTTGGGACGATCTTGGAGACAATGTCGGATTTGATTTCAGCAACGAACCGTATTATGACAGCATGCCCGATGATTCCGCAGCCCTGCGTTTACCCTTGATTGATACTAATGAAGATTCGGATCCGATTGCTGCATTTGCCCTTGATGTTGGTTACCCGATCCTGTCTGATGGACCGTTTAAACTATCGATCTATGCCCAATTGGCAAAGATGATCGGCCAGACCATCGATCCGCAGAGCCAGGAGGAAGTTGAATTGGGTATGGGTTTGATTCCGCTCGGTTTTTTAGCCGGGTTTGGTCCGGTCAGCTTTAATCTGGAATACCGCATGATTCCCAATGATGGCCGTTTTGACTTTAATTATTGGAACCGTTCCTATGATCTGGAGCGCGCTGTACTTTCATTGAGCGCTGATCAGGTAGTAATTCGAACCAAAGAGCAATCGCTGGGCAAGTTCGGGCCGCAAAGCGGTGTTTTCGCCCGGTTGCTGATAAACGCCGGGCAATTACTTTCAATAGGAGCGCAGTATCAGAATCTGAAGGGAGATATCTGGGATGAATCGGCAAATGACTTTAGCACGGAACTGAATCAGAGTCTGTTGGGACAAATCAAACTGCGAAAGTCCATCAGCAAACTAAAATATGCCGAATTGTTTTACGAGCAGCGCAATGTGGTTGATCCATTTAAATTCGAATTGACTGAAGGAACAATCATGGGCTATCGTCTGGGGTTGGAACTCGGTTCCGGCATTGTGCTTAATTATATTGTCCAGCGCACTTTTCGTGATCTGAACGGCGATGGTGAAATCGCTGGTAAGGACGAAATAATAAATACCACTGTAATCGAAACCTCTTTCGCTTTTTAACGTAGTGTCGTGTCAAGCCTGTATTAGCGCAACCAAGTTTTGTTCTTTTAACCGCAAACTTCGTTGAATATTTTAATCCGCCAGCTGGCGGACTGAATATATTCGCCTTGTTATCGATAAAAATTCCAGCGACTTTTTGCACACAACACACTTGACATGACAGTAGATTCACAGATGGATTCCAAGACGATTCGACAACAATTCATTACCTTTTTCAAGGAAAAGCAACACCGCTTTGTCCGCAGTTCGGCAGTTGTTCCGGTCGATGACCCGACCCTCCTGTTCACCAATGCGGGGATGAATCAGTTCAAACCGATCTTCCTCAGCCAGGAAACCAGGCCCTATGTACGGGCAGTCAACAGCCAGAAATGTATCCGCGTCAGTGGCAAACATAATGATCTCGAAGAGGTGGGGGTGGATACCTTCCACCATACATTTTTCGAAATGCTCGGTAACTGGTCGTTTGGGGATTATTACAAGCGTGAAGCTCTCCGCTGGGCCTGGGAATTATTCACTGATGTCTGGGGTCTGGACAAAAACCGGCTCTGGGCTACGGTCTACGAGAGTGATGATGATGCTTACAACCTGTGGAAAGCGGAGACCGATATTGCCCCGGAGCGGATTCTGCGTTTTGGCGCTAAAGACAATTTTTGGGAAATGGGCGAAACTGGCCCCTGCGGCCCCTGCTCGGAAATCCACTATTATGTCGGTGATGATCCGGAAAAACAGTCGGCCGCCGGTATCAATATCAGCGATGAATACTGGGAATTGTGGAACCTGGTCTTTATCCAGAATGAGCGCTTGCCTGATGGCAGTCTGATCGAACTGCCGGCTAAACATGTCGATACCGGCCTGGGACTGGAACGTGTCCTGACTGTAATCCAAGGTAAGAACAGCAATTATGATACTGATTTATTCTGCCCGATAATTAATAAAACCGCCGACTTATCCGGGGTGGATTATGCTGAAAATCCGGTACCCTTCCGCGTTATTGCTGACCATATCCGCATGCTCACTTTTTCAATTGCTGATGGCGCCATGCCGTCCAATGATGGTCGTGGTTATGTCTTACGACGGATTCTGCGCCGGGCCGCCCGCTTCGGGCGCATGTTGGAACTGCATGAGCCTTTTCTGCATCAGTTAGTAGATACTGTAGTGCAGATCATGGGTAAAGCTTTTCCCGAGCTGGTGGAGAAGCGTAATCATATCAGCAATGTGATCCGGGCGGAAGAAACATCATTTAACGAAACTTTGGACCGGGGGCTTAATAATTTTGAAAAAGTGGTTGCCAAGTTGAGCAGTACCACTATTTCCGGTGCCGATGCTTTTCGCTTATACGACACCTACGGTTTTCCACTGGATTTGACCCAGTTGATGGCTCGTGAGCGGGGATTGGAAGTCGATGAAGCAGGATTCCGAAAGGCAATGGAACAGCAAAAAACCAGGGCTAAAGCGGCCGGGAAATTTCAACACAACACACGGAAGATTGATTGGCAGGTGGTAAGCACCGGCGACGATTCCCTCTTTATCGGTTACGATAGTACGACAGCTAATGCCCGAATTAAGCGCTGGGCTCGGCAAGATGAGAACATTTTATTGGTTCTGGATCAGACCCCATTTTATGCCGAATCGGGTGGTCAGGTCGGTGATACTGGTAAAATAACCAGCCGGGGAATTGATCTGCAGGTTGTTGATACCTGGATGGATGGTGACCGGTTCGTGCATCAGTGTAGCGGTACATTCAACACCGAACATGCTGGTGAAACAGTGCATTGCGAAGTGGATGTAGCTCGACGCTGGGATATAAAGCGCAATCACACCGCCACCCATCTCATGCACGCCGCTCTGAAACAGGTTTTAGGTGATCATGTCCATCAAGCCGGTTCCCTGGTGACTCCGGAACAACTCCGTTTTGATCTCACTCATTTTGAGAAATTGACCCGGGAACAATTGGTTGAAGTGGAATCTTTGGTTGACCGTGAGATTCGACGTAACACTGAACTGAATGTTGATATTAAGTCATTTGATGAAGCCCGCCAGGCCGGGGCTGAAGCTCTGTTTGGTGAAAAATACGGTGACGAAGTCCGGATGATAACCATCGCTGATTTTTCCAAAGAACTGTGCGGCGGAACCCATGTGGACCACACCGGTGATATTGGTTTCTTTAAAATTATTGAGGAGTCAGCTTTGGCGGCTGGAGTACGACGAATCGAAGCGGAGACGGGTAAAGTCGCCGACGACTACGTACAAAATATGGATG
>JABMQW010000058.1 GCA_013203115.1 Fidelibacterota bacterium | reverse complement strand
CTGGGCATTGAAGATGCCTTTGCCAAAATAGCCATTCCAATAGCCGCTCCAATCCGAAGGCTTGTCAAGCCAGTTTTCCGGCCATGTAATTGGATCATTGCTCATGGCAGGAGATTGGTTTTCACGTGCATCCATATTGAACCAGTAGGGACGCGGCTCGAAGCCCCAGGGTACACCTTCAGGAGACGTGTCTACAAATTCGCGGTACTGGGTTTCCATGGGATGGATCAGTACACCATCTCTATTTTCCACTTCCACAGATACAATCAGGGTAATGTCATCAAGATAATGTGCTTCCGGGGTGGGCCAGCTACCGGAAGGTTCGTGGGGATAATCACCGATCTCACCATAATTCCAGAATAATGTGTGTACCAGATTACCGTTCATTAATCCACGGCGTCTGTACTGCCGGTTACCACGAAATTCTATGGGCGTTTGGGCCAGAAGATTGCTATCGCTCCCCGCAACCAACAGCACTAACAATGCAATAATTAATTTTGATATACTGATGTTCCTCATCGTTGCCCTATTTACCTCTCTGATCAAATATGAACGAACAGCCCAAGGTTACTCGGCGCACCTGGTCATAATAATTAGGCTGGATATACCACTCTTCTTTGGTGCGGTAGCCACGGTAATCAATGAAGAGCATTGCATTATCATAATCAGCGGAGCCGGTGGACTTATAAACTTCCTTATTATTCTTCCGATCAAATAGATTGGTGATTTTCAGGAACGGCGCAAGCCCAACCCCGCCGAATTTGAGGTCTTTGGTAACATTTAGATCAAATGTTAGCGTCATCGGCTTGCGTTCACCATTCAGGATACGGTTATTAGAAAACGGCGATTCCCGGGTATACGGTGTACCGCTGCCTAGCCTGCCGATCAGGCTGATATGATACCCTCGTTGAGTAGTAGTTGTCGATAGATTAAGTGAATGAGTTTGATCCCAGTTTAGTGGTCGACGCTTCTTTTCTGATTGTATCGGGGGGTCGGTTTCCTGATTCTTAGATTCATCGAGGGGATCAGACGCATTACCGGTGGCCGATTGGAATGTATAATCAATGGAAAAGCCAAACCCGCCAGGTCGTTGCATCATTTCCAACGCGACGGTGATGCCTCTTACATTGGCATAGTCGCGATTTATGTAGCGCCAATATTTTCCGCCAGTTGTAGTCCGCAAAGTTGTTTGCCCAATAAGGTCTCTAATATCCTTGTTATACCCGGTTATATCGATGGTCAAATTTTCTGTGAGGGCCTGCTTAAGACCAATCTCATAACTGACTGTCTTCTCCGGCTTAAGTTCGGCATTGCCCATGATGTTGAAGCCGCCCCGGGGGGGATTAGCACCTGTGAGCTGAACCAGCGCCACTTCGAAATCGGGATTGATATACAAGTGTTCATAATTTGGGACTTGGAAAAAATGTCCGTAGGAAAAATGGATTACACCTTGATCGGAAATAGGATAAGCAATGCCAACCCGTGGGCTAAGCTGGCTCGAGGGATCAGCCTTCTTTTTGGGTGCTTCAGCAGGGTCATAAAAGTATTCAGGGACTACCCCACTTGGATAAAAATAATCATAGCGTAAGCCTGCATTAACAATCATTTCACCCAATTCGATTTTATCCTGAATAAAGGCGGATATTTCTATTGGGTTATGTTCATAGGAATTGTTGTAGGAGGATTTTGGTGAAGGTATTTCGAGCACGTCAGATTCACCAAAATACAGTTGGTATTCATGGAGCCAAAGATTGACTTGCTTATAAAGGGCTCCAATGGTAATAGTTTGTGACTTGGATATTTGGCTGCGCAGATCGCTTTTAATTATGGTGGTTTTGTTTGTACGGTAGTGATGCCACATGCGCATGCCGCCAGTGGAATAACCGTTGGAATTGTTGGCATTCAAATATTCGAGTGGAACATAATTGGTATCCTGTGGATCCTCGTAGACATATTGTGAATAATCAGTGTTAGCTTGGGATACATTCACATTCATGAAAGTGTTTTCGCCGAACATGTGGGTATACTGCAACGCATTCTGATAACTCGTACTAAAATGATGGTAGTTTCCATCCGGATTGTATTTGAACAACCGGTCAAAATCACGGTGTGTCTCATCCTCATAAAAAACAGTATAATTGAGCTTATCCCGCTGACTCGCCTTAAGGGTTAATTTCCCCTGCAGTGTTGTGCGGTAGCTGGGATTCATCGGGACAAATTCACCATCTCCGGTGGCTTCAAAGACATTGGTAGTTGAATCATCGGAAAAATAGGACCTATCCGAGGGCTGGAAAATACGCTGGCCATACAGTGAGCCATCGTCGCGCACATGCCCCCCGGATATGGAGAATGATAGGCTTTTACCAAATAGTGGAATGGGTCCGCTGAGACTGCCTTTCAATCTCATTATGGCGGTGGGATTGATATCTTTAATATTGAGGAAAATATCATCATGACTGCTCAGATAGTCACCGGCATAAAGGGCCACTTTCCCTGAGAAATAATCTTGCCCCTCTTTAGTAACGATGTTGACGATACCCGACATAGCCTGACCATGTTCCGCATTGAACGTCCCGCTAATTACATCAACCTCCTGGATTATATCACTATCGATATCGAACAGATTTTCACCGGAATAGCTATCATTCACTGGAATGCCGTCAATAATGTACATTACTTCACCAGCGCGTCCGCCCCTGAAATGGCCATCGACAACACCAGCTTGTAACTCAATAATACCGCTTAAATTTTCAACTTGAAGTTGCTCAATGTGATCGCTATCCATTTTGAATGAAGTGGATGTAACATCCATTTTAACTGCAGGTTCCTGGGCAATTACAACTACCACCTCACCCTCAAGGGCCGAACTTTCAAGAACGAAATCGATGGTTGTAGTCAGATCGGTGAACACTTTCACATTCTGCTGGATCATAGCCTTATAGCCAATCATCGTAGCTCTCAGGCTGTAGGTGCCTGGAGGCATATTCAGGATTCGATAGGATCCCGTCATATCGGCCGCTGCGCCCAGCGAACTTTCTTCGACGATAATATTTGCGCCAATAAGTGGTTCACCGGTGCTGGCATCGTTTACCTGTCCTGCAATCTTGCCAGTGGTTCCTGCATGCAAAAGCATGGGGAGGATCATTGTCAAGAGCAGTAGATGCAGCAATTTTTTCTTCATAATTGTTTCTTTCTCATACGGTCCAATTACGATCGCTAAAAAAATGAGTCGGGGCAACAGGTTCTTACCCCGACTCACTCACCTATTAGTTAACGCATCAAGACCATTTTTCTGGTCAGGCGCTGTTCGTTTGTTGTAAGAACATAGAGATACATTCCCGTTGGAGCTGCTTTTCCATGATCATTTTTTGCATCCCAAACAATAGAATAATTGCCCGCATTCTGAACCGTATTGCTTAAGGTTCTCACCTGCTGTCCCAAAACATTATAAATCGTTAAAGTAACTTTACTTTGTTTCGGTAACGCATATTCAATTGTCGTTTCAGGATTGAACGGATTGGGGTAATTCTGAAGTAACGCAAATTTTTCAGGTACCCTGGTAATTTTCTCGTTTTCCGGTTCTATTGCTGTGGGAGCAACAGCCATCTTCACAACGCTGATGTCATCGAAGTACGCCGTACCTGTTGTGTTGGGGTTGAACCGGGCACGTACGGAGATTGCGTCCGCATCAACAGGTGCCTGCTCGGATACTTGGTAATGTCTCCAGTCGGTTGAAGCGT
>JABMQW010000002.1 GCA_013203115.1 Fidelibacterota bacterium | reverse complement strand
TATTCATGGTATCCGCCGGTCCCCTCGGAAGTCAGCCAACGTTTGGTGACCCTTCAAACTGGGTACTTCCCCCTGGGGATTCTTTGAATGTTCAATTTGCCACATTAACTGCAAAGTGGAATGGTCGCTCCGGAGATGACTTCTTGAGGCGGGCCAAACTCCACATGTTTGCTGACAGGGCTCAGATGGTATACCATGGGGAGGATGTGAACAGAAACAATGTCCTGGATGTGGGGGAAGACATTAATGGTGATGGCCTACTGGACCGTTATATCCTGCCATCTGATCCACCTCAGAATTTAACAGCAATATGGGATTACCCGGTGGTTACGCTCATATGGGAGCCTCCGCCCCAAACAGTAGTAGACTATAATGTCTACAAGAATGATACACTGATAACGTACACACCAATATCGGATACTTTCTTCCTGGTTAATGCAGTGACTGATTCCGGGTCATCTATCTTCTATATCACTGGCGTGAATGACTGGGGTTGGGAAAGTACTCCTTCCAACAGTGTCAGGGATTTTTCACTTCCACCATCCGTAGAATTTACCTTTAATAGTAACCCCTTAATAAATGACTTGCCAACAGACACGAGTTTCACATTTCCCACTCGAACCTTTTCTTGGGAAGTTCAGGACCCCGATGGCATCGAATCAGTGCAAAACATCTACTATGCTCTTGACGACACCTCCTATTGGATAGAATTACCTGGTTACATGAGATCTATCACGCTTGAAGATATTCCGCCAGGATTCCACACATTCTATTTAAAAGCGGCAGATGATTTTGCACAGTATAGTCCCACTATTCTTTTCCCTGATCCGTTTGATTCCTGGACAGCCAATCATTGGAAAGTCATGCAAGTTGTGGGATATGTCCTACTGGTGGACGATTTCGCTATGGATAGCCAGAACGACACTCAAAACTGGTATCGTAGTATGATGGACACTCTGTCGGTCGTGGGAGAAGGTAACTACTCTGTCTGGGAAATAGGGGAAGTTCTACCATATTCTTTCACAGACATCGCAGCTAACCTGAATTACTTTGATCACGTGATCTGGTATACCGCCTATACGGGAACAGAAACTTATGATGGTGCTGCTTCCAGCATCTCGAGCTATGTTATGAATGGCGGTAACATTTTCATAAACGTGGTAGAGTTCAAGGACCCACCTTTTGAGTGGTTTCCCATTGATTCAGTATTTACGTTGAATCCCTCTGGCCGACTCTTGCCAGGTCGAACCCTTGTCTCTCAAGTGGACCCAGACTTGAACCTGCAAACTTCTTACACAATTGGAGTGAGGGTCAAAGGATTTGAAACTTTCCTAGGAGATAGCCTCGATTGTCCTCAGTTCCGAAGCCTGTATCGGATGCAGGAACCGGAGGCAGGGGATGAGTGGGCTGGTACACCAAATGTATGCGGCGCATACCGTTTCCAACTCCCTTATGGTGAGTGTTCCGGCAATGTGGTTCTCATGTCACTTCCATTGCACAACGGCTCTCAGCCGTTGTTAGATGGTAATGGGTCGGCTGGAAAGTTCATTCGTTATGTACTGGAACAGGAATTTGCGCTTGAGATCTGGGAGGAGTTAACCACCCAACCGATGGAGTTTTATCTCCACCAAAACTACCCCAATCCCTTCAACCCAGTCACAACCATTCAATATGAATTACCCCAGAGATCAGATGTCCAAATCACCATTTACGACCTGCTTGGCAGAAAAGTGACAACTCTGGTATCAAAATACCAGGTTGCTGGGTACAAATCAGTAATCTGGGATGCCACTAATGATCTGGGGCAACTGGTCAGCGCAGGGGTTTATTTCTACCGGATTAAATCGGGAGATTTCGTGCAGACTAAGAAAATGGTTTTATTAAGATAAGGAAGAACCTCATCGTCCATTTTCAACTCCTTGCAATCGACTTACGGTGGATAAAAAGCTTAGCGAAGATGAATGGTGTTATTGAGGTAGGAAATAACGGAATCCGAAGCCGGCAGGTTTGATGTCTATCCCTGTTTTAGAAGAGAAAGGGGGTTTGTCATATAAGAATCAATACGCACTAATTTGCCAGAATTGACCGTTCTGGACCGTTCTTGACAACGGTTTTGTGGAAACGGGCGGTACGGCCAGGCAGATCTTTTTTCGATTGCATTTTTATTCTTCAAGCCTTAATATCCTTTAAATTCATACAGAACTAAAGCCTTATTCCCCACGTCCGACCTGCCTTTCTCGTTACGAGTCCACCACCGATTCCGCACTCAGTTTGATGCTTTTGTATAATAATTACAGGGAGTATTATAATGATCAAATCAATTAGTTCAATCCTACACAGTTTATTAATCATAACTTTAATGTTAACACCGGCCATTGGCAAAGAATTCACGGCCGAACCTTTTAAGTCAACTCCGCAAAACACCGATCGCACCTGGTTCAGTTCACAGATCTTCGATGGCAATGAATGGTGGGCTGCCATCACTAACGACGGTAGCTGGTGTACGTATCAATACATGGATGCTCCCGGCGGCCGCTGGCCGCGGGCCACAGCTAACAGCGCGATCTATAATTCCGGACTGTGGATCGGCGCCACCGTCAACGGTGAGGTGCGAGTCTCCGCCGTGCAATATGGCTCTGAATTTTCCCCGGGACCAATAACAGCGCCCGGTGTTCCCGCTGATCCCTGGGATGAGGCTTATCGTACTTACAAACTGAATCGCTGGGATTCACCTGGCATAACCGATTGGGTAGAATGGCCAGAAATCCTGGGCGCTCCAGTGTACGACAACTTCGAGCCCTGGCTACCTCTGGATCAGACACTGTTTTCGGTCTATAACGACTTGAATGAAGATCATATCTTCCCCAGCGCCTCTCTGGGTGCCGAGGTGCGCCAGACGATCATTGGTGGTGTCACCGACACGGACAATGGGTTGAACCGCACCTTTTTTGTTCAGTATGAAATCATCAACCGCAGCAGCGATGACTGGAACGACGCCTGTTTTTCGATTTGGAGCGATCCCGACATCGATGAGGCCACCAACGATTATGTCGGCATCGACACCACCCTGCACCTGGCTTATGCCTATAGCGCCGCCAACGGCGACCTGGTCTATCCGAATCCCCCGGCTATTGGCTACCAATTGCTGGATAACAGCTATGAGGATGGATTGTCAGCTTTCGTCAGTTGGTCAATAGACATTCCCGAACCTTCCAGCGCCGTTGAAGCTTATAATTCCCAGCACGGTCTGAATTTCGATGGTACCGACATTATTGATCCGGGTACTGGAATCGCCAGTCCGTTTATGGTTCCCGGCGATCCGGTGGCTGGCAACGGCTGGATTGATCCGACCGCTGCCGATAAACGTCTGCTGATGACACTCGGCGGTGAGATTGTGGCTGCCGGTGATACGGTTACCTTCATAATTGCCGTCACCATTGCTCAGGGGACCGATAACCTGAACAGCATTACCAAACTTCTGGCCGACGCGGCGGAAGCCAAAGCCTTCTGGGAGGCAGATTTTGCCGGGGTTGCAACTGTCGACCGGCCGATCCTGACTTCAGATCAGCTGTTGTCTTCTTTTGGCCTGCTTCCTACTGAACCCGGACAGACCACTTCTGGCGTTCTGGAATTAGCAAATACGGGTAATCAGACCCTAACTGGCAGCCTGGAATTTCCCGCCGGGTCAGGCTATTCTGCCTCACCCACCAGTTTCTCCATCGCCGCTGGTTTAACCGAACCGATCATGATCAGCTTCACCGCCCCTGACGCCCAGCCCACCACCAGCTTCATCCCCGATGAATACGCTACTATCCAAGAGGCAATCGATGCCGCCCAGCTATCTTTTTTCCACGAATTGATGGATATCCCCAGCAACGATCCTTACGCCGGTCAGGAAAATAATACAGCCGTTAATATTCATATGGAATTCCCCGGAGATCTGATTCTTGTTGATGTCGGTACTTACCAGGAAAATCTGGTAATCGAACAACGCTCGATCCACCTGGAAGCCCTGGGTATGGCCGAAGAGACAATTATCGATGGCAGCGGAACGGACCGCTGCCTGACCTTTAATAATTCACCCGAATCAAGTGTAAAAGGTTTTACAATCCAAAATGGATCAGCCAACTCCGGAGGCGGAATCATTATTACTGAGGGCTGGTTTGAAATTAGCCATAATCGATTTATTAATAATTATGCCGATTACGGCGGTGCCATCTATGCATCAGGTAACGGACGGATTCACCACAACCAACTGACCGACAATACCGCCGATTGGGGTGGCGCAGCCCGCCTGAACCAGGGTGGAATCGATTTTATCAATAACACGCTCTGGAATAATACTGCCACCATCGATGGTGACGCCCTTTTCCTGCGTTCACCGGCGCATCGAATCTTCAATAATATTATCTGGCCCGCCGGTAGTAATGCTGCTATCGCCGTGAATTAC
>JABMQW010000057.1 GCA_013203115.1 Fidelibacterota bacterium | reverse complement strand
GCTAAAAATCCAGGCTGAACAAGGCCAAACAGTAATACCACCATATGATCATATCGATATAGTTGCCGGCCAGGGAACAGTCACTCTGGAATTGTTAAAGGAAGTTGGTAAACTGGATCTACTGCTGGTTCCCTGTGGTGGTGGTGGACTACTCAGTGGATCAGCTATTGCCGCAAAAGGCTTGTTCCCGGATTGCCAGGTCATTGGGGTAGAACCGGAATTGGCTGACGACGCCACCAAATCATTTCATACCGGCAAACTGCATACGATCAAAAATCCCCCTACCATTGCTGATGGCACCCGCACACCATCATTGGGAAGCGTTACTTTTCCGCTGGTACTAAAATATGTAGCTGATATGGTAACCGTAAGTGAAGAAGCCATTATTGAAGCAGTTCGCTTTCTGTTTTTCAGGATGAAAATAGTAGTGGAACCTTCCGGAGCTTTGGGAATCGCAGCCTTGTTAAGTGGTGCCATCAAAGCAGCCGGCAAAACCGGTGTCATTATCAGTGGTGGTAATATAGATGGCGAAACAATGGCTGATATTTTACGTTTATAATTCATTTTTTAAATAGAAATTCGCCGGGTTGCCTGGTAACCATTTATTATGAATTCGATTAAGGATTACTGATGATAGTATATTTCAACGACAGATTCACGCCGGAAACAGAAGCAGCCGAAATACCGGTTTCCAACCAATGGTTCATGCCTAAGGATGAGGTCCGCATTTCACCGGATGATCGCGGGTTTACATTTGGCGATGGTATTTATGAAGTACTGAAAGCTTACTCCGGGCGGTTATTCGAAACCAGCAAACATTTAGCGCGACTTGAACGGAGTCTAACTGCCATCCGTTTACCAGGCTTTAATCCGCAAAGCCTGGTGCCGGTTATGCAGGTATTGCTGGAACGAAATAATCTGACTGCCAAGGATGCTAAAATTTATATCCAGATTACCCGGGGCGACGCTCCCCGTGACCATGCATTCCCGGGCGCTGGAACACCGGTAACAATTTTTATTACTGCCACACCCGTTAAACCAAAAACCGACCTGATTCAAACCGGGGTTAAAGCCATCCTGGTCAACGATAATCGATGGATGCTCTGTGATATCAAGCAAATCGGCTTACTATCCGGTGTGTTGGCCAACCAGGAAGCCAAGGAAGCTGAGGCCTACGAAGCCCTCTTTGTCCGCGATGGCTTTATCACCGAAGGCACCCATACAAATTTCTGCGCAATCATTGATGGAAAATTGCACACACACCCGGCTAATAATTTGATTCTGCCCGGAGTAACTCGTGCCATAGTGATTGACATTTGCCAAGCATTAAATATCCCAGTGATTGAAGAACCAATTGCCGCGGATGATCTTCTGCAACAGATTGACAATGGTTCATCCCCGGTTGAAGCTCTGGTACTCGGTACAATTACTGAAATTATGCCGATCATACAAATCGGCGATCAGGTGATCGGTGATGGGCAACCCGGTAAAATAACTAATCAAATCCAACAACAATTCAGCAAATTAATTCATAAGAAATTGTCGTAATACAAACTTATCCTGGCACTAATGAAACCAATGCTGAAGAAACAATATTTCCTATTAATAATCGCAACTGTTGTCATAATGCTCGGGATGCGGTCAATTGACAGTCATCTGAAAACTGATGCGGCACCCAACGGTATTATCTCTTTTGAATTTGCCGGTGATATTTCAACTGCCCAAGCGATAATTGCCTCCTGGAGCGGACCGGCCATATTTTACGCGGGCTTGAGTATGGGATTGGATTTTCTGTTTCTGGTAGCCTATTCGATTACGATCGCGATTGGCTGCATCCTGATTGGAAGAAAACTCGAATCGCGCTGGCTTACACTTGGATACTGGCTGGCCGGTGCTCAAATTCTGGCAGCTATTCTGGATATAATCGAAAATTTGTCTTTAATAGGATTGCTGGCTGGCTCTATAAATGCAATTCTGCCACCATTGGCTTACTGGTGTGCCGGACCAAAATTTATTTTGGTAGGTTCAGGATTGATCTATCTGATTTGCGGTTCAATAACGATACTTTGGCATCGCACTCGCACCTGAAAATTCCTTTCCTAATACCTGCCCTTATTTGTAATCTGCTTACAAACATATGGAGTACAGCATGACTTCAGCCAAACAAAGTTCCAATCTTTTAGGCGTTATCCTGATCGGACTGGGCGTTTTTCTGTTAATCCTGAATTTTGTTCCCAGGTATTTAATGCACCATTCCTGGTGGTTCGTGTTCTTCATTCTGGCAGCCGGGTTTTTCCTGCCGGCTCTTATCTGGCCCAAGGCGCGACAAGGGTTAGCCGCCCTGTTCATCCCCGGTTCAATCATGGCCGTACTGGGGTTGATTTTCATGTACAATACAACTACTGATAACTGGGAGGCCTGGGAATATTTATGGACCCTGTTACCGGCTTCAGCCGGGCTGGGCCTGTTTCTGGCAGGAAAATATGGTAAATGGGAAAAAGGTGTGGCACAGGTGGGTATCTGGATCTTGGTTTTAAGTCTGGCCGGATTTATTTTCTTCAGCGGTAGTGCTGTTAAAATAGCTGGTGCAATAATCCTGATTCTGCTCGGTATTTGGTTACTCGGTAAACGCAATAAACCAGCCACCGAGTCAACCACGGTCACACCATCTACGGATGAATAGACTATGAAGCATATTTATTTAATTCTAGTGGCGATATTTATTTGGGGCTGTGCAGGCCGTATCCCGGATGGTGTCAATCCGATTTACTATCCTAATGGTACTTTGAAAGCTGAAGTCACCTATAAAAAGAACAAAAAAACCGGGTTGGCCAAGGAGTATTACGAAAATGGTAAGCTGAAAGCCGAGTACAATTACCTTGTAGATATTCTCGATGGACCAATGAAACAGTATTATAATAATGAGCGCAATACAGTGCTTAAAAGAATGAATTATAAAGCAGGATTGAAACAAGGTACCAGTACAGAATACTATCCCGATGGGAAACGGAAATGGGAAGGCACTTATGTCAATGATCAGCTTAGCGGGAATGTTGTTTCATATTTCGAAAACGGCGCTATCAAAGAAGAAGCTAATTATTATATGGACCGGAAACATGAAGCGGTAAAAACCTATTTTACTAATGGTCGTGTTAAAACCGAAGAAATCTGGGTGAATAATAAAAAGGTTCAGGTCAAGTGGTTCAATGTGGATGGTACGATCCGTTACATACAGGAATTCGATTTACCGGAAGTTGAGGAGGAGTAACCGAGTCTTCCCGTGGTAGCAATTATTAAAGTCAGTTCCTACTCACCATATGAAATTCAAATCGGTTTTTCCAGAGCTATCCGACGGGGAGAAATCATCGCGATTTCCGGAACAGCGCCAATCCTGCCAGATGGATCGACGGCTTACCCAGGTGATGTTTACCTCCAAACCAGGCGCTGTCTGGAAATTATAAAGCAAGCCATTGAAGAAACCGGCGGCCGGATTACTGACGTTATCCGCACCCGGGTCATGCTAACTGATATTACACAGTGGAAAGGGGCTGGTAAAGCACACGGTGAAATATTTTCGGATATAAAACCGGCTTGCACGTTTATGGAAGTTAAGGGATTTATTAATCCGGAATGGCTGGTTGAAATTGAAGCCGATTGTCTGATTGACCAAGTCGAATGACCGGACTGGATGAATTAGAAGCTTTTCTATTTGATAAACCAGGTTCCAGCCGTGAACAACCATTCGGCCCGGAAGTACTGGTATTCAAAGTTGGGGGTAAAATATTTGCTCTGGTAGCCTGGGAAAAACAACCACTGGAAATATCATTAAAATGTGATCCGGAAAATGCTTTATTTCTACGCGCCCGATTTGCTGGCGTACGTCCCGGGTATCACCTGAATAAAAAGCACTGGAATAGCATTATCCTGGATGGCAGAATCCCAACTGCGGACATACAGGAAATGATCAACGAATCCTACGACCTGGTATTACAATCACTGAGTAAAAAACTGCGTAAAAATCTTTCCGCCTGATTATTCTTCCCGGAATTCTTTGACCACTTTTTGCACTATATCTTTGTGTACCATTACCGTTATCATTTTCAGTTTTATATAGTCTGCACGGTAAAAATAATATCCGGGAAATTGTCCGCGATAAGCTCCGCTACCGGAATCTTTAATGAGAAACCAGTTATCCTTGCCAATTTTTTTATGTCCTACAATATGAATACCATGGTCATCAGTGGAGGCTTTGTTTTCCATCCGTAATTCCCGGGATTCCTGATTAATCATTTCCCGTGGCACATCAAAAGCCGGTATGATAGCAGCATCTTCCGTACCTTCGATACCCGGTTCCGATACATCGCCGCCAAGCAGAACCGAGTAACCACTTTTCACAGCAGTTTCAATTACATTATAATAATCATCCAATGGCACATTATAATAATCACTGCTGTGCCACCAATTATCCGGTACTTCAAACTCACAGTATTCATAAAACGGAAACTTCAAAGTCGATAGCAGGGCAACATAATCATTAACGTCCAGCCACAATACTTCTTCCAGGAATTCCTTTGGATTATATTCAACACCTTCATAGATAAAATGCTGGGGGGGTTGTCCCAGATAGCGATCCATGATAACCCGGATCGAATTCAATGCTAATTCCTGATCCCAGTAATCATGTTCTTTCACCCAGGCCAGATAATGCTTGATTTCTTTGAACATATTGCTGTGATCAAAACGACCATCCAATGCTATTACACCAGGGTAGATATCCCGTGGAACCACACCATAGTTTTTCCAGACTTTAGTCACCGCATTAGCTTCCGATCCCTGCCCCAGAAAGGAGTCGCCCCGTTCCTCAAGGTAGCGTTGTGCTTTGTATAAATATTCATTATAAACAGTGAACATCTCAGACATTTTTATCTTTTTACCATATTGTCTTTGAATTTCAGATTCCAGAAATGAGGTGGTAGAAAAACTCCAGCAGGTACCTGTCAAGTATTGGCGTGTTGGCGGAAAATGCCAGATCTGCTTGAAATCATCTAGCGCAGTCGGTTTCCTGATTCCCGACCAATCGATGGCCAGAATTTTACGGTTTTCCCGTTCCCGTTTTTCCTCGTCTTTTTGTTGGTCACGGATCTGTTCAGTCTCATCCAGTATTTCATCACGATTATCTTCGTTCGCTTCTTTCATCTCCTTCAGGGCCGGATCAAATTCAACCGGACGATATTTTAGATCTTGCCCGTAAAGCGGTAAAGCAAGCAGTCCCGAAAAAATAATTACTGGTATAATTGAAAACATCGACTTAGGTTTCATAGCGCTTACCCTCAAACTTAGTTAGTGAAAGTGAAGTCATAAATTTTCCAGCATAATCTTTAATTTTTTGCTGATTAGTAATCCCCTGATCTCACAGACCGATCAGGGTGCAATTTGAATCCTACCGGTGTACCCGGCAGCGACGGGTCGGTTCGGTTCCTTTAATGAATAATTCTTTTTCTAAGGGGCAATATTTCGTTGGTAAATCTTTTGTAACTGAACATATTTCTATTTCATTGATTCCTTTCGGCCGTTCAAAATTGATAGGTTTTAATCCAATTTCAAGTGAATCATAAGCAGTACGCATGAAGCGCGCCCAGGCCGGTAAGGCAGCTCGGTTTCCAAATTGTTCATTACCAAGACTAACCTGCGGGTCATCCACCCCAAACCACACACCGGCAGCCAATTGAGGCGTGAAGCCCACAAACCAGGCATCGGTATAGCGTTGGGTTGTACCAGTCTTACCAACCGCCGGAGCATAAAAATGGTATTTCCAGCGTGCTGAACCACCGGTTCCGCGATCCAGAACCGACTGCATCAGATTGGTCATTAGATAGGCTGTTTCAGCGCTTAGCACTTCCTCCTGCTGGGGATAATATTCTTTGATAGTACTCCCGAAACGATCTACGATCCGGGTAATAAGATAAGGTTTAGAATACACCCCTTTATTTGCCAGAGTCGCGTAGGCAGCGACTGCGTCCAGCATATATACTTCCGAGGTTCCCAGGGCGATTGCATCCACTGCCCGGATTGGGGTCGTTATCCCCATCCGTTTGGCTGTCCGAACAACCTCCACTGCTGGGACCAATTCCTGTACCATCCGTACGGAAATCAAGTTTTTGGACCAGCGCAATCCTTCGCGTAAAGTAGTCAATCCACCGGTGCTAAAATCATCGTTATGAGGCATCCACTTAACCCATTCACCATCTGAATTCTGAACATTCAACACTACCGGTTGGTCCAGTAATTGTTTTGTAACCGGATAGCCGTTATCGAGGGCGGTGATATAAATGAACGGCTTAAAAACCGACCCCGGTTGGCGTGGCGCCTGTACGGCGCGATTATACTGATCCGGGTAATCCGGACGACCTCCCAGCATAGCCTTAATGGCTCCGGTCTTAGGATCCAGGGCCACAAAGGAACACTGGACCAGTAATTTATTTCGCAGATCATCATACATCGGCATCAGACCCTGCATCATCAGCTTTACCGTATCTTCCGGATAGATTCCGAGGTAGGCCAGTTTGGAAAATTCTTCCTCATCATTGAACAGACGCTCGTTCAATACTTTCTGATTCGCTATTAGCGAGCGCATTACCATTTCTTCCGCAATAGACTGCAGGCGTGTATCTAATGTGGTATATATTTTCAAGCCATCACGATAAATATTAATATTCAGTTCTTCATCTTCCAGTTCCAGAATACGCCGAACATATTCGGTAAAATAGGGGGCAATCCCAAGACCTTGTTCCGGGGTTAACTTATTCAGTGACCGTGCCCGTGCTTCGGCATATTGATCCTTTGTGATCCGCCCCTGATCACGCATAAGCCACAAAACAGTGTTACGCCGGGTACGTGCCCTTTCCGGGTTACGGATGGGCGAATAATTGCCAGGAGAAGGTAATATTCCGACTAAAAGAGCTGATTCATTGAGGGTTAATTCGGAAGCATTTTTATTAAAATACCGTTTACTGGCGGCCTGCACACCCCAGGTGCCATGACCAAAATGAACGCTATTAAGATACATCTCCAAAATCTCATTCTTGGTATAGGTACGCTCAATCTGGATGGCGGTGATGCCCTCTTTAATCTTACGGATCAGAGTCTTACGAAAACCGATTGTATCATAAAGATTACGAGCCAACTGTTGTGTAATGGAACTGAAGCCAGTGCTGTAACGCATGGTTAAAGTGTTCATCACCACCGCCCGGAAAAAGTCACGCATGGAAACACCCCAGTGGTCACGAAAGCGTTTATCTTCAGAAGTAATCGTAGCCTCACGCATGTGCCAGGGTATTTCATCGAGTTCTACGAAAACGCGCCTCTCATAAAATAATTCATGCAGGACTTTACCGTCAGCAGAGTAAATACGAGTAACCAGATCGGGATCATAGTTTTCCAATTGATCCAATGATGGCAGATCACGGGACAGATAAAGGATATAGGCAAAGATAATACCGACAAACAGTATTAAAATCAGGATAGAATGCCAGACTGCTTGTGGCCAGGAAACAGGTTTACGACGTTTTACCATGCCTAAAATTTACACATACTTGGTTATGCAAAGTAGAGCCAGGATTAGATTGTGCTTTAACCACGAATTACGTGAATTGGCACGAATTTTTTCATAAGGATGCGGTCATGGACACTTGAGCATCCGTGACGGTCAGGCATTTTGAATAATCAGATACCGATCAGCTCTTTGGCAATTTTATCCGAATCAGATTTAATTTTATCATGGAGTGAATTACCGTGGGAATCCATGGTTACCACACAGGGGAAATCCTTCACATCCAGTACCCAGATGGCCTCCGGCACGCCAAATTCTTCCAGCTTGATCACGTCCTTCACTTTAGTGACTGATTTAGCCAGCAATGTGGCCGCACCACCGATGGCATGCAAATACACGGCTCCAAATTCCTGTAAAGCAGCTAAAGTTTTTGCGCCCATACCGCCTTTACCAATCACACCACGCAATTTGTAATTCTTGATTACATCACCCTGGTAGGGTTCTTCCCGGATTGAGGTAGTCGGCCCGGCCGCCACAAATTTCCATTCGCCACCTTCTTTTGCTACCACTGGTCCGCAATGGTAGATCACCGTGCCATCTAACAGCTCGCGCATTTCGTCGGGACTCTCATCAATAAGCCAAGTGTGGGCAGCATCACGACCGGTTACCATAATTCCATTCAAGGCTACTTCATCCCCGACTTTTAATTGACGAACATCTTCTTCGGTTAATGGTAATTGCAACTTAATCATAGCTAACCTCGCTTTCAGTATAGAGCATTTCGTGGTGACGATCAGCCCAACACATATAGGCAATCGATACGAAAAAAGATGCCGGTAGGCGATGCACAGCACCGATCTTTACGCCCAGCACTGTGGTTTTTCCACCGAATCCCAGGGGACCAACCCCAAGTTTGTTTAAATCGGTGAACAGACGTTCCTCAAGCTCGGCTAATTTGGTATCTGAATTTCTATCATCAAGTTTGCGAAATAATTGTTTTTTAGCCATAATCATTCCCGTAGCCCGATCGCCGCCAACGCCGACGCCAATCACACCCGGTGCACAACCCAGTCCCTGGGCTTTATTCACCGCATCAATAATACATTTATAAACACCTTCCAGATTGCGGCCGGCTTTCAGTCCTCCATCAGGTAATTTATATTGCGTAGAAACATTTTCACAACCGCCACCTTTCAGTGCCAACTGCAATTTAATAGCCGGTTCATCCCATTCATCAAAATGGACGTAAGGCGACATGACACCAGTATTGTCACCGGTATTTTTTCCGGTAATCGAATCCACAGCATTGGGTCTTAAATATGCTTTATCCGTAGCCAATCTGGTGGCATCTATTATGGCTTTTTCAACTTTCCGCAGCGAAATACCCTCCGGAATAGTAACAAAATGAATATTCGTCCCCGTATCCTGGCAGATGGGAGTACTATCATCCCGTGCCATATCAACATTTTTTAACATGGTACCCAAGACCGATTTGGCTGCACTGCCTGGCTCTTCATTATTCATGGCTTGTTCCATGGCTGCAATTACGTCTTGCGGTAATTGGGTGGAAGTACGCCGGATCAGTTCCAGAACTGCGTCCCGGAACCGGTTAACATCCAATTTGAAATCCATATTATCCCTCCATTACGATTGTTGGTTTCAATTCTATTTAACTACCCAGGTATCCCCGGCATTCATTAATTCCTGCAAATCTCCCTCGCCGCGTGATTTGATTGCCTTATAACATTGATCGGCAAGCAGCTCCTCGTAGACTGACTGAGCAACAGCATAGAGGATGCCAATCGGAGTAGGCAGATCATCGCGATAGGTAAAATGACTGAGGATCGAGGCAATAATCCAGTCTTTTTCATCATGTACCAGCAAATCATTAACCGACCATTGTCCCTCAGGACCGATATTGACCACGCGGGGACTATTCCCTGCCAGGTGAATACCCTTATCACTGTCCTTGCCGAAAATCATGGGCTTTCCGTGCTCCAGTACCAGAACGTTATCCCGTTTGACTTTTTTATCGGTGTATTTATCAAATTCACCGTCGTTAAAAATCAGACAATTCTGGTAGATTTCCAGAAATGCAGTTCCATGATGCTGGTGTGCCCGGCGGATCATTTCCTGCATATGGTGCGGTTCTCTATCAATCGTACGAGCAACAAATGAGGCATTCGCACCAAGTGCCAGTGCCGGTGGATTAAAAGGATGATCCAGAGAACCCATTGGGGTCGATTTAGTTACTTTGCCCAGCGGCGACGTTGGTGAATATTGACCCTTAGTTAAACCATAGATACGGTTATTAAATAAAAGAATCTTAATGTCGATATTACGTCGCAAGGTATGGATAAAATGATTGCCACCAATCGACAGACTGTCACCATCGCCGGTAACAACCCAGACCGAAAGTTCCGGATTGGCTATTTTTATTCCAGTGGCTATAGCGGTGGCCCGACCATGAATTCCATGAAATCCATAAGTATTCATGTAGTAGGGAAAACGACTCGAACAACCGATCCCTGAAACGATTACAAAATTCTCTTTGGGAACATCCAAAGTGGGAAATACCTTTTGAACCTGAGTCAAAATAGAATAATCTCCGCAACCGGGACACCATTTCACTACTTGGTCCGAAACAAAATCCATCCGGGTTAGTTTATGTTCGGTAACTTTGTTGCTATCTTTCATGATCAGCCTATCAATTCATTTACTGCATTAATTATATCGCGCGACAGGAATGGTCGCCCGCGAACAATATTTATCTGGTGCGGTTCAATCAGATACTCCGCCCGGATAATTTTAGCCAGTTGTCCCAAGTTGATCTCAGGAATCAGAATCCGTTCAAACCTTGTAAGGATTTCACCCAATTCCTGCGGCAAGGGATTCACCCAGCGCAAATGCAAATGGCTGACTTTTTTACCGGCTGCCAATAATTTTTGCAATCCGGCACGGCAGGCACCGCGGGTACTGCCCCAACTAAGAATCAACAAGTCACCACTATCATCACCAATAATCCGGCAGGGTTTGATGTCATTAACTATTCGAGCAATTTTCTCAGCCCGCAGAGTAACCATAAAATGATGAGTATCCGGCTCGTAATTAACATTCCCGCTGCCATCTTCCTTTTCTAATCCACCGATACGGTGTTCTAATCCGGGTGTACCCGGGACAACCCAGGGACGGCCCAAAGTTTGTTCATCCCTGCTATAAGGCAGGAAAGGCTTATCGCCATCTTTTTTGAAAAAGTTTACCTTAATCTCCGGTAATTCATCAACCTGGGGAATAATCCATGGCTCGGTACCGTTAGCTACATAACCATCGGTTAACACAATCACCGGAGTCATATATTTTAAAGCGACCTGGGCTGCTTCGAAGGTGGCGTAAAAGCAATCACCCGGCGAGCGAGCGGCAATGACCGGAATTGGCGCTTCCCCATTCCGTCCGTAGATCGCCTGGAACAGATCGGCTTGTTCGGTCTTAGTCGGCAGACCGGTGGAGGGACCTCCGCGTTGTACGTTTATAACCACCAACGGAAGTTCGGTCATTACTGCCAGACCCAGTGCTTCCGATTTCAACGCTAGCCCAGGTCCCGATGTCCCAGTGGCGGCAAGATTACCGGCATAGGCAGCACCGATAGCCGACGTTATTCCAGCAATCTCATCTTCGGCCTGGAAAGTTTTCACCTTAAAATTTCTCATACCAGCAAGGTAATGTAATATATCAGTAGCTGGAGTAATCGGATAACTGCCGTAAAACAGTGGTACATCGGCTCTGATGGCAGCGGCCACTAGTCCCAAGCTGGTAGCATAATTGCCACTGATATTGCGGTAAGTACCCGGCTTCAGGTGGGCTGAATCAACCTTGTAATTTGTGGTGAAAATGCGCGCCGTAGACCCATAATTAAAACCGGCATTTAATGCCCTGGTATTGGCTTCTATTAACTGCGGTTTTTTAGCAAACTTAACTTTCAACCATTTAATGGTGGTTTCCATCGGACGGTTAAACATCCAATACAATATACCCAGAGCGAACATATTTTTAGTTCGTTCAACCATCTTCGGGGCAATATCCATATCCTCACAAACATGAGCTACCAGCCGGCTCATGTCGACCGGATAAACGACATAATCCTTTAAAGTATCATCTTCCAGTGGATTTTTATCATAGGCCGCCAATTTGAGGTTCTTGGCCGTAAAACTGGCAGTATTGACAATTATTGTTCCTCCGCGCACCAACTCGGAAAGATGAACTTTCAGGGCGGCGGGATTTATGGCTACCAGTACATCCGGATTATCGCCGGGACTAAAAATTTCGTGAGAAATGAAATGTAGCTGGAAGGCGCTGACCCCGGCCAGTGTTCCGGCGGG
>JABMQW010000056.1 GCA_013203115.1 Fidelibacterota bacterium | reverse complement strand
TGCTTATTAAAGGTGGCGTAAAAACAATTTTACCACTTCAACTATGGTCGGATTGGATACGCTATGGGCTGATTGGACTATGGATTGGATTGGGTGCGCCTTGGTTATATACCAAAGTACGCTTGGCGAAAAATTAAGATTCGACGTTTGCCTCGCCGAAAGCGAGACGTTTTTGAATCAACTTGATCAGCTCATGATTTTCTTTGGTTGGCAATAGCTTAAAACAGGTTTCGGCTTCTCCCAGGGCATAATCATACCAGCCTTTTTTTGTATATACCAGCGCCAGACTGTAATGAGCCTTGGCCAGGGTCTCAAATTCTTGCTGGGATATTTGAGCGGAAACATCTGTTAACATGCGCGTGACTTCCCGATATTCCAGGATTGCTTCGTCTATTAATCCCTTTTGAAAATACCAGTTGCCAAGTTTTAGGTGGCGTTGAGGATTGTCCTTGCAGCCTGCAATCAGCAACAGGATGGTAAACAGGATTAGCAGATTTCTATATTTATGCATTAACATATTCGCGAATTACAGGTTTAATTTCAATGGCCTATGATACAAAAGCAAGTAATAATTGTAAATCCATGCAATTCCTGGTTTGTGCTTCCTGCTATTTGATTTGAAAACCCGATTCTTACCGCAAGAATATGATAATATTTATTAACCGGTAATGTGTTTTGGCTCACGTACGGTAATGAGCATCAATCCGATGCTTACAGCGATCAGAATACCAATTCCCTGCAGGATAAATGCGACATCGATAACATGAATCAAACTGCCGGCCAGCAGGATCGAGATGAATGTGAAAGGAGCCAGGGATGTGTCGATCAGAGCCATGTAGGTTTTATTATCCCGCTTGCCGGCAAAAGCATAGACTAGGCTCATTGAAGAGGGGAAAAAGGAACCCTGGCCAGCGCCCAGAAACAGAAAAATGGTATAGACCCACCACATATTGCGGGCAGTCAGGGCCACGATCAAAGCAACTAAATGCAGTCCAAGGGAAATTGTAAGGGCCTTTTTATGTCCATAACGGTCACCAAACCGGCCAGCTAAATAGCTTGCAATACCGAAAGCTACTGTATTGACCGCGGTAAACAGTCCGGCCTCGCTTATATCAAAACCGAAGCGGTCCTTGGCATAGATTACATACAGACTCATAGCAGGAAAATTGGCAGTGAAAAATATCCGACTGAAAATATAGCGGCGGAAATTTCTATGATTTTTAACAATCGAGCGGGTTTGTTCCCAGAATTGCCGGATCGTTTTGTGGGGCTGAATCTCAGCCGGCTCTTTAATCTTGTAAAGGAGGAATATTAGCGTTCCTGTTACCAGAGATGCAAATGTGATTAAAAAACCCCAACCGAAATTTCCCGGGAAAGAGAAATTTGCCAATAATAATCGTGAGAGTAATCCGCCTATGAACCCCCCCACACTATTGAAGGCGAATGAAATCCCGAAGAAGGTTCCCCGGTTTTCTGCGCGGGTAACATGTTTCAGGAAATCAGCCCAGATCGGAATAATCATCCCGATTGCCAGTCCATAAAGTAAAAAACAGATATAGTAAAATATCCATGCTGATGGTCCGGTCGGAGTGAAGAATGCAAATGTAAAACCAGCCACGAAGATCGGGGGCCAGACTAGGGTATGAACCCCTAAAACCGCCAGACGGATATTGCGGATATTGCGTCCCATGACGGCGCTGACCAGTTGTGGGATGGCAATCAGGATACTGAACAAACCGGCGACTGAAATAACCACTCCATCGGGAGCGTTTAACAGGCTTAAAAACAGTGGGATTACGGCATAAGCGTTATGGAAAGCTATCCCGAAACCCCAGGATGCCTCATGGAAACAATTGAGAACTAGATTGCGTTTTTGATCGGCGCCAGCCATGTTTTCCATTGTTTACTGTAAATTAATTTTGTTTTTGTAGCGAAATACGGACGATTGCAAATACCAACACGGCAGCAGCGGAAAATTGAACAGGCGTGAGTGTACTTTTATTTATCACATAATCAAAGAATATTGCCGATGCAGGAAAACATAACTCACAAATAGTGGCGACTGAAGCCCGGATGCGGTTCAGGCCAAAGTAGTACAGAAAAATTGCCCCGGAGCCGGTGGTAAAGGCAATTATAAAAAACATTAGCCAATTCGCTGCTGTAATATTACCAAATTGATTGAGGTTACCAGTCAGGATTAGAAAAACCAGCATAATGGCGCTGGTAATTCCAAAACGGTAAAACGTCGCTGTGGTGAAAGAGTGCTTCAGTAGAATTTTACGTCCCAGAACAGTGGCGCTGCCAAAAGATGCTGCGGCTACTAAAGCCCAGATCATAGCTTGGACGGTGTTGGCTCCGGCTTGGAGGCTGGGTTTGCTAAAACCAAAAGTCAGAAAATAACTGGCTCCAATGGCGACAATGGCCCAGAGGATGAACCGGGGTCGAATTTTTTCCTTTAAAAGAATAGCAGCGAGGAGAATAGCAAAGACAGGCTGTGTCTTCTGCAGTAAAACCACGACGGACAGTTGCTGAAAATTTACCAGGAAAAGAGCTTTGACAATTGCCAGGGTACCCAGAGCGCCACCAAAAAATGCAGCCAGCCCCAAGTTCAACCAGTCCGCGTGCGTGAAGCGCTTCAAGTGACGATACTCCCGGTACAGGAAGACTTGCATTAGCGTGAAAGGAATCAGATGTAGCATGAAAACCACGAAGCCCACATTCAGATTATAGAGGCGGGGTGTCAGGACTACGCCATCCAGCCCCCAAAGCATGGCGGCCAGACAGATTGCCCCGGCGCCGATTAATTTTGTTTTTTTCTGTGTTGTCATCGGAAATATTTTCTTATTTGTAGATATGATAATTTTAATATCGGTGAAATTACAGCTATAGAACAGTAGAAAACAGAACCGGTGGGAGGGAACCGGTAAAATGTCATATATTCATAGTGATGAACCCTTCCTTAAAGCGTACGCTGGGTTTGTGGGACCTGGTTTTCATGAATATCGTAGCTATTGTTGGGTTGCGCTGGTTATTGACAGCGGCCCGTACTGGTTACAGCAGCCTGATATTATGGGGCTTGGCTCTGGCTGTTTTTTTCATTCCCCAGGGCTATGCCATTCACATCCTTTCGCGGAAATATCCGCAGGAAGGTGGCATTTACGTCTGGACCAGGGAGCTTTTCGGATCTAAACATGGTTTTATGGCTGGCTGGTGTTATTGGATCAACAACTTGATCTATTACCCGGCCTTACTGATGTTTCTAGCGGGTAATGCCTTGTTTATCTTTGGCAGCCGTTATGCTCACCTGACTGATGATAGATTATATATTGCCCTGTTTTCACTGATAATGCTGTGGCTGGTGATTCTGATTAATGTACGGGGCCTGTCGCTGGGAAAATGGATACACAATTTTGGCGGTATCGGGGTCTGGATTCCTATTGGAGCGCTAATTGCCCTGGCCTTTGCATATTTGATAAAAGAAGGACCGGCCGAACCGTTCCGGTGGAGAGCATTAGTACCTGAATTTAGCAACAGCTCGACCTGGTCGTTCTGGGCTACCATGTGCTTCGGGTTTGCCGGATTGGAGTTGATGTCGCTGCTGGGTGAAGAAATTAAAAAACCGCTACGTAATATTCCCCGGGCAATTGTCATTTCGGGAATAGCAATTACAGCGGTCTATGTATTGGGTACTTTTGCCTTACTGGTAGCGCTGCCCAAAAGTGAAATTGGTCTGCTGGCAGGAATCGTACAGTCGATTGGTACCTTAAGTGAACATTTTGATCTGGCCTGGCTGGGCATTTTGTCCGCTCTGTTCATTGCCCTGTCTGGTGTTGGTGGGGTCAGTGCCTGGATCGCCGGCGTGGCCCGAGTGCCATTCGTGATCGGTCTGGACCGTTACCTGCCATCCGCCCTTGGTAAACTCCACCCCAAGTGGCAAACGCCCCATGTTTCCCTGCTCGTCCAGGGTGGACTGACGACCCTGTTCATCCTGTTCAGCGTCGTCGGCTCTACTGTTGAAGAGGCCTACTTAGTTTTGCTGGACGCGGAAATAATTCTGTACTTCATTCCCTACCTCTACATGTTTGCCGCTGCCTATCGGGTCGGAAAAGCTAACTGGCGCGGGCGTTGGGCAGGGATTTTGGGATTTACCGCCACAGCTCTGGCAATGTTGTTTGCCTTGATTCCACCGGAAGGCGTAAATGCCCTGATGTTTGAGGTTAAAGTTATTGGTGGAACGGTAGTATTTGTGGGCAGTGGAATGCTGATCTACTGGCGCCGGAAAAAATAGCTGATAGTCAGCACTTGGATCACTATCAACGTCGCTTCCGCTTGGATTTCTTTTTATCTTTATCCGAACCAGCCTGGTACTGATCAAGTATTTTTTGTGCTTTTTCTTTATCGCCGATATCGAGGTTTAAATCATTAAATTTTATATCTTCGATTTTTGCATTGTCACCTAACTGCTTTTGCAGTTCTTTTAATATGGCACTTTCATCGGAACCCATGAACTTCTGGAACATATTGATCTGATCCTGGTCGATCTGACCAAGGCGCATTTTATCGAATGTGCCAGCCGATGGGAAAGCATCCTTGAGCTTGGCGGCAAAAGATTCGGAACCCGGTATGGCTTTACCAATAGTATCATAAACCACGGGTGCAAAAGTTTGTAAATGTTTAAAAATGATGGAATCGCGCTTGGTATCATTGACGAATGCAATGGAATTGGGCAAAAAGGCAAACAGAGGCAAAAAAGCGCTGATGATTAAAGCACCCTTGAGACCACCGAGCAGTAGTCCTCCACTTTTATCTATCCAGCCCATCAGTGCGACCCGGAAAAGCACTTTAGCGATCCGGGCCAGGTAGATAAACACAGCTATTGTAAGAAGCAGTATCAGGACAAACGCCAGGGCTTTCTCAACTTTGGGGCCCAGGGTGGCGATGTTGTGGATTACGGCAGCCACACGGCTGGTATATTGCAGAGCCAGGGTGATCCCCACAATAATTCCCAGAATTTTGAATACTTCTGCGATTAATCCTTTGCGCAGGCCGATAAAGGCAAACACACCGATTACGGCCAAGGCCGCAATATCAAAGACTGTTAGATTCATAGCCGGTCCATTGTTTTGGGTAAATTACTATCGGGCAGGAAGACAGTAAATGATTATTTTAACGGATAATTTTGGATTGACTAATTCGCTGCCAAGTTAAAGAAAGTAGCGAATACAATAATGCCGCAAACGCCACGGGCAATAGCCCGTCGTCTCAGGTATTTCTGTTTATCAGACAGAATTCTTTCAATTTCATTCCAATTCATTTCCACGGTAATCTCGTCACCGGCTTGGATAAATACCTTTTTTGTCCCCGTTTCGATTGCTTTAATATCAAAAGCTACGGTTTTTACAGAATTACTAGATATTAAAACGAAAATAATACTCCAATCAGAAGCCTTTTTCTGAATTTCCGCTTCATACTGACGATTTGTTTCCAGGCGATATTCAGGTGAATAGAAGCTGATTTCATGGGTGCCCGGAAATAATTGAATCGGCTCGGCCATGGGTGTTTTGCTGGCCAGGCCTCCATCTATATAGATTTCCAGGTCAGACTGATTGCAATTGATAGTCAGTTGGCCCAACCCAAGACTAGTATTTGAACCAGTAATAGGGACTAAATTGGCTTCTACAATATTGGTCTCATTTTGATTTATCGAGATGGACTGTACCCAGTTGCTGTATCCGGTTTGGGACACACGAACGGCTATGTTTTCCAGGTCGGTGTTTAATTTAAGAGGAGTATTACCGGAAAATTTTTCGTCAAGATATACTTTTGCTCCGACCGGATTACTGGTAACATACAAAACAGTCTTCTTTTCATGGGATTTGCTGCCAGTGGTGACTCGGGTGGTTAATTCCCGAATGAGCCGTGGGAGTTCTTCTAATTTGCCGACATAGTCAATCGATTCCAACACCTCTATTTCTCCGGTGGTAATATCAGTAATCTGCAGGTCGATGATGAATAGTTCACCGAGTTTGCTGATACTACCTGACAGGATTTTCTGAACACCCAGCAGGCGCCCCACTTCCACGACACATTCCGTGGTGGTACAACCACTCTGTTGCAGACCCTGTTCCGACAGGATGTCATCCATCAGGTTGCGCTCGACCACGCGGAACAGTTTGGATTTAATTAATTCCTTGCGCACCACATTGGCCAGGGTCTGCACGGCAGGGGCATCGACACCGGCGGCTTCAAATTCAAGGACGGCGATAGTAGTGGCCGGTTGCAGAGCTGATGAAATTGATAATAGCAATAATGGTAACCACAGCAGCAGTCTTAATTTGGTTTTTAAATGATTTCTATTTAGTCGATAGTCAGGCATTTCGATAAGCTAATTTAAACGATTATGTACTAATTTTATTGGAATTATTGGAACCTTATTTCAACACCACCAGCTTTCTGGTTACCATTTGCTTAGTGGTCTGTAACCGATAGAAGTAAATACCGCTGGCTTGTGCTGCGGCATCCCAGTGGACTTCCCCGATCCCAGGTCCCTGAACGCCGGTTGCAAGTACGACCACTTCCCGGCCCAACAAATTATAGACTGCCAACCGAATGTGTGTCTGTTCCGGCAATTCATAGCGGATGGTCGTCACCGGATTGAAAGGGTTGGGGTAGTTCTGATGGAGAGTGAGTTCGGTGGGGATATTGATGTCTTCGTCTTTTGTATCAACGGTCAATTGCCGATCCTTAAGCCAGACAGTTAATTCGTCGCTGGCATATAAAGTTATCGCTGAATCCAGCACAATCGTTTTCTCAATCCAGCCGGCAAACTGGCCCCAAAGCCAACCATTATAAAAATCGATTTCAATTGAATTACCAGTTTGTCCCGGTGGAGTATCGATACTAGGCTGGATGTCCATCCCGCTACCATTAGTTGCTGTTACGACTTGCCAGTCGAAGGTGGATTCAAAATCATCAACAAGAAAAAGAATAGAGTTGGCTCGGCGGATTTCAATTTGATCCAGAAGTATGGTCCCGCAGCAATTTTCTGAAAGATAAATTTCTGGCATCAATTGTATTGTTAGACTATCAAATATGAACTGACCCAGAAGCTGAAAAACATCAACAATATTCTCTAATGGAATATTATATCGATACCAACTGGTATCGGGCGGATAGAGCGGAAAATTTGTGCCCGGGGGGCAGGAAGGATTGTCATCCAGATAAACGAACAGCCGGTTAGGAATATTCAGTTCACCGACAACATCGCCACCAGTTTCCATTCCAACTAAAGTTTCCATGTCACTGGTTCCACCCCCGAAACGAGCAATTAAGCCGATTCCATAACCATACACCAATTCGTCGAATAGCATTCCATAATAATGCTTCACAAAAACCGGTTGACCCAGAACTTCTTCAAATCCTTCATGACCAAGATAATATCCGGTTATAAGTGAATCCGGTGGGTTTAAAGGTGAGTCAAAATCCCAGAGTAAACCATCGACCTGCACTTTTGATATATCATTTTGATAGATAGTAACCGGATATTCTGTGTAGATAGCACTAGATGCGGCTGGAGAGTCGGGCAAGTAATAATCCCAACGCATTTTGGTTAGTTCAATAACAGTATCTGGTGGATAATACATGAAG
>JABMQW010000055.1 GCA_013203115.1 Fidelibacterota bacterium | reverse complement strand
CGATAGACTTCTCGATCTATATCCAGTCACCGGCCCTGGGTCTCGATGAGGAAATTGCCCATCTTTCAACCCGGGAACCGTTTTTAATGTATGCTCCAGTCAATCTGGACAACCGTGATTTTAACATCGATGCCTTGGAAATAAGCGATATTTACGGAGATAAAATTTCCATAAAAGTAGACAATGAAGAAGTAAAAGACATGGATGAAATGACAACCATCTTTCAGGACATCCTTACATTTGGCCAACTGCCGGATGGTATTTACAGCTTTACCTTGGACATAACCTGGGTGGGCACAACGGACACTACTGGCACATGGATTCCATATGATGTTATCTGTGCCGATAATTGCCAGACAATATTGAATGTTATTACTCCGGTTTCTTTGGAGCTGGTCATGGGTAACCCCGGCGGACCCTGGGGCGATCTGGAGAATAATACCGTTTTTACAACTTTTCCGGTTTTTAACTGGGAATCGGATTTACTGCCGCTACCGGTACTGGAAAATTGTTTCGAGTGCGGGTTTTATATCCGGGTGGCGGAGTTCCGGGCTGAGGACCATACATCGATCGATGATGCAATCGAAGACCTGACAACCTTGCCAGTTGACCAAACACTGGGTTGGCATTATGTTGGCAATCAATTAAATATGATGTATCCTCCCACCGGGGCGATCGAATTATATCCCGGCGGGATTTACGCCTATCAGGTCCAGAAGCGTGTATCCACCACCACCGGCCTGGAAGAACTTGAAAGCCCGGTATATGTGTTCAGTATTTTCAACGCGGAAAGCGGCAGCAACAGTTTTAATGAATATTTAAAAACAATTATTACCGAGGATGTATATGGTGGTTTATTCGACCCCGGTGGTCCTTTAACAGGCTATAACGCCACGGGTAACGTCACCTTAGATGGGGAGATCGTTGAGGAAACTGAATTGATACAGTTGAAGGATCAATTCGAAGATGGGACCCTGACCCTAATAAACCTGGAGGCCGAGTGATGGTTAAAACAAGTATAAAATTACTGGGCTTGTTAGCGATTCTTTCGGTAGGCTATTCAGCCGATAAACTGGCGGTTACCACCAAGAAACAGGGGCAGGTGGATCTCACCCGGGCGAAAACAGAGAGAAAGTTGGAATTGAAAAAAGGCGCCCTGTTATATGATCAGGATCATATAAGTACGGGAAAGGACGGCTCGGCCCTGATCCTGTTCCTGGATGATAAATCCCAGCTAAAGTTAAAAAATGATACGGAAGTAACCATCACCGGTTCACGCGGTAGTTCGGGGATCTCCAAGCATATCAGAATGGAGCAGGGTGTTTTGAAAGCGTCGATTGCCACCCAACGTCGTGGCGAATTTATTATTACCACCCCCACCTCGGTCGCTTCGGTAAAAGGAACGGAATTCTGGATAATTTCCATTCCCGATTCCGGTGATGTTATCGTTAGCAACAGCGGTACGATTGAACTGGTGAATACGGTAACCGGCGAAGTTATCACCGTTCCGGCCGGCGTGATTGTGGAATCAACTGCCGATGGTCAGATAAATATACTGGAAGTGATTAAATTTTCCGGTGACGCGACCTCGGAATTGTCCGGCGATCAATTCAGTCTCCAGAACATTCAGTTGATTGAAGGTGATGTTGATCCCAGCACCATCTCCGGCTCAATAACCGTGACCGATAATACCGCCTTTGAAGGTGGCACTATCAGCGCGGGAGTACAGGTAATAGTCAGGGGTCCGTTTGATTCCCAGTCCGGAAATACAATTGCTATGCTGGTTGAGGTTGCCACACCGCTACAGATAGAAGCAGTCGTTACCAGCGCTGTTTCAGCAGGACAATTCAGTATTGGAGAAGTATCGGTGGTTCAAGGTGAAGCCCAAACACCGCCGGGAATAGTGAGCATTACCGACAATACAGTAACAGAAGGGGCTGAGATCGAAGTTGGGGCTACCGTAACGGTGACCGGCTACCACAACGAGGAAACTGGTGTCTTAGATGCCACAAATATAGTTGTCACTGCGGCCGCCCAGATAACTGTTGTTACAATATCCGGTACCGCCCTGTCGGGCATTGCGAATAATCAATTCAGTATCAGTGAAATTTCCGTTATTGAAGGAGATCTGGAACCGGCCGACCTTTCGGGAACCATTATTACTTCATCTAATACGGAATTCACCGGTGCCGCTGTTGATTCCGGCTTGAGTGTAATTGTCACCGGTGTTTACGATGATTCGAGCCAGGCGGTGTTTGCGTTGTCGGTCGGAGCAATTCAAATTGATGCAGACCAGATTGTTGTCACTGTATCCGGTGCAGCCCAATCGGTAATTACCAACAACCAGTTCAGTATCAGCGATATCACCGTTATCGATGGTAATGTTGAAGCGGCCAATCTGTCGGGGATCATTATAGTTACCGACAGTACGCTGACCGATGAATGTGCGGTCGAAGTGGGCGCGAATGTTGTGGTTATTGGTATCTATGATGAGGTGAGCAAGGATATAACGGCCTCGATATTAGAGGCCTGCCCACCCGAAGAAGAATTGATATCTGTTATAATCTCCGGGTCGGTCCAGTCCGGCGTAGTCAACAACCAATTCATGTTGATCGATCTGATGGTCATCGAGGGCGATGTGGATGCGAGTAATTTATCAGGTATTATAATTACACCTGAAAATTATATGTCGGGCGATTGTGAAATTCTGCCAGGTGCCAAAGTAACGGTTGAGGGCGTTCTCTCCAATCAGGATGTACTGGCATCATTAATTATCGTTGAGATAATCGTTGTTGAAGGAACCGTCTCAACAGCCTTTGCAAATAATCAATTCGAACTTAGCGATATATCGGTTATTTTAGGGGAAATTGATGAGGCTACCCTGACAGGCATTGTCAAAACAACCGATGAAACCGATTTTGAGCAGAGCAATATAGTTGTTGGTGCTGTAGTAGTGGTGGAAAGCTGTCGTCTGGAAGAAGGCACCGGTAATTTAATTGCGACGCGGGTTACAGCGGAAGAGGCGGTTGAGCGCGAGTTGATATTTGAGCTGGAAAATGCCCAAGGCGAGAAAAAGGAAATAATAATCACCTTCTGATCAGCAACGACTAACTAATAATTTGGTAGAAATATGTTTTTAAAACAGGGCCTAAGTATGAAAAAGCTGACCGTTTTTTTAATTGTATTTGCAGTAATTCCCAGTTTTTTAGCGGCAATACAGTCCGGCGCCATTATTCACCAACCGGTCTATGAACACGAACCGACGGAAAACCTGGTAATCTACGCAATGGTGAATTCCGAAAAAGCGGTTGGCAATCTGCGTTTATTATACCGATCCGCTGGAGAGACGGGCTATATAGAAGAATATATGGAACTCTTCGATGATATCTGGCGGGGGGAAATACCACACGAACATCTGTTACCCCCGGCGGCGGAATATTTTCTGGCTGCGACCCTGGTTGATGGAACAGTTCTGACCTATCCCGAAACAGATGCGGAAAATGCGCCAATCCAGATTAACCTCGATCAATCGGGGACCGGAACGTTGGCCATTGGCGCAGGAACTTCAACCGCGAGCACCGCAGTCGAGCCGGGCGGGAATCAGGACATTCTCGTTTTTAGTCCCGATCCGGGGACGACAGTACCGTTCGATGATATTTATATCGCCGCCTCACTGTATAATATTCAATCTGTTGACCTGGGATCAATCCGCCTGCTGGTCGATAACCGCGATGTAACAAAAAAGGCGGAAGTCAGCAGTGATTTCGTGGCCTACCTCCCAGCCGCCCTGCCCCCGGGTAAACATGTTGTTAAAATTGAATTGCGTAATACTGATGGCCGAATAATTCCGGGGCGAAAATGGGACTTTACGGTGGTTAAAAAATCCCGGGCCGAAGTTAAACGGGAGTTTGCCTACCGGGGTAAGATCAATGGCAGTTATTCCCGGGACCCGCAGGGCGAGGGTGTCTATCTGAATGTATATAAAACAAAGGCGTCATTTACCGGCGATTGGCGGTGGCTGCGGTTTAAAACCGACATTCGATTGACGTCCGATGAAGATATCTATAAACAACCCAAGAATCGCTACCGCCTGAGTCTTTCAATGGGTGATAAATTAATGATGAATTTTGGTGATTTCAGTTCCCGCCTGTCAAAATATACCCTGGATGGAAAGCGCATCCGAGGTTTTGACGCTGACCTGAGCTTGGGTTGGATCAACCTGCATATTGTTAAGGGTGAACTGTTGCGCGACATCCAGGGCCGCTTGGGTCCCGGTGAAGCCTATACGTATGAAATAATAAGGGAACAGGACGAAGATGATTCGACCATCACCAATCTGATTTATCAGTTGGACCGTAAAGGCTATACCTTCCGGCGCGATATTACCAGCGGGCGCCTGTATTTCGGCAGCGGCCGCGTGTTCCAGATGGGTTTCAACTGGTTGAAAGCAAAAGATGATATCACCTCGGTCAATAAAGTACTTGGAGCGGCTCAGATCTCGATTCTGGATTCTACTTTTACCGATGAGGGCAATATTATTACCCGTGTTCCCGGCGCTGATTATACCTACGATGAATTAATGGCCTTGGGGCTAACATCGCAATTACCGGGTTGGGATGTTTATGTCAATCCGCCGGAAGATGGCAACTGGAAGGGCGACAGCCCCCAGGATAATATAGTGATTGGATCAGATATCAAGCTGAACCTGAACAAGCGCCGCTTGAGCCTGGAAGCAGGCTGGGCATTTTCAATGCTTAATACTGATATCTGGGATGGGGCTATATCGCTGGATGATATTGACGCCCTGATGGACGACAGTACGGATGGTTTTATTGGCCGAACCTATAATGAAGACGGAACGGTCAGCGAACCGGGCATTTCTATGGAAGGAATGCAGGACTTTGATCCGGTGAACTATGAAGATTTTTTTGTTATCAGCCAGAACATGGTTCCACTGATTCCTATCGATATTGATTCAGCTCAGTTAGCCGATGAACCCTTGAAGGCCATCGCTAATATGCCTTCCCTGGCCTATAACTACAAACTGTCGGCAAATTATTTTAACAATCGTCTCTCGGTAGAGTATAGCCGGGTGGGTCCTAAATTCAATTCCCTGGGAAATCCATATCTCCAGAGCGATATCCGGGAATTCATCGTCACCGACCGGGTCCGATTATTAAAGAATAAATTGTTTGTGGGCGCAACCTACCGCCACCAGGACAATAAAACCGTACGGCTTGTACCGGTGACCACTACGATCAAGACGATCACCGCCAATATTGGCGTTTACCCCGGACCGGATTATCCCACCTTTAATTTTAAATTCAGCACCAAACCGCGCTTTAACAGTAAAACTTACCAGGATACAACCCGCTTAGATTCTACTGATACCGGTGATATTCTGGGCGTGTATCTTGACGATAATCGCGTGGATGAAAACACCTTCAATGCCAACCTGGGAATAAATTATTCTGTGGGTCTCTGGGGGATGAAGCATAATATTATGGTGAACTATAACAAACTAAAGAAAGAGGATCAGATCAACGATCGCTACGATCCTGATGATGGCTATTATCAGGTTGGCAGCAGTAGTGACACGACCTTTTTCGATACCACCTACACATCGCCTAAAATGAGTTCGGACGTTACCACAATTTCAGTTGTAACTGATTTTTCAATTCCCCTCAAGACAACAGTAGTTCTGTCTTTTAATAACCGTACAACCGTCATGGAAAAGCAAGGTATAACCGGCATTAATCTCAATGCGATTTATACGTTTGGTGGAGCTCTCAAGGTTAACGGCGGTTTCGGCTATATTTCAGGTTCGGGTAGTAATGCTTTTAACCGGTTTAATATCCGTAGCGGAGTTAACTATAAAATTCTTGAGAATCTGTCGCTGCGGGCCAGCGCTGACTTAAGGGGCACCGATTCAGGCAGCAGCAGTGATACGGTTTTAATTATGCGAGCGGATCTGAATTATACATTTTGATATATAGCAATATTAAGTTTTGGTATGAGGCGTGGATATTTTTCACGCCTTTTTTTAAATAAGGCCAGACCGTGAATTCTGTTTTTTCCAGTAACGCCGATAATAATAGCGCGGTTGATTTTTTACCGGCTCCTCGGCCAGGCGTGCCAGCCAGTCCGCCTCAACGCGGTCTGCCGTATTGAAGGCATCGCTGGTAATAGCGGATATTTCAGCGGCTTGTTTTCCGGCAGTTTGCTTCAGATAGTATTCTTCGAGCTTATTGCGTTCGGACTCAATAATGCTTAGTCTTGCGTCGAAATCACCGAGTATTGTGCGGTGCAGACGCTCGTGCCGCCACCAGCTGGAATTAGGGCTGTAATTTGCACCCAGTTGTTTTCCCAGATCGGGCAGATTGCCATTTTCGAAACGGTAGGGCTTGAAGATACTGGTGCAGGGTGCCGATGTTGCGGTCACCCAAAATTCTTGCAACTTCGGATCAAGTTCGGCGACCAGCGATCCGGTAGATTGCGCGGAATGTCGGGAAACCGGGTTGGCTGAATGGGCGCAAATGCAGTTCATTAAAAAATGTTCATCCGGTCGATAATCTGTCCGCCCGTGGTCCCGTAGAATAGAAAAAGCCAATTTCAGATCCAGCTTGGAATAATTTTTTTCAAGCAATTGTGTTGTACAGGAGCGCCGCTTTCGGCTGCCGGAAAAAGTGGTATAGAACCAATCAGAATAACAGTGGGCGAAATTGAATGTTTGGCCTTTCTTTAGCCAACCTTTTTTACGGGCCGTATCGATGAGATCCGGGTGGGCATACTGGTAATGCTCACCAATTGTCAAGCCGTTGCTAATGGAATAGGTTTTCTTGACGCGCAGAGCCACCCACAGCGATCCCGCCGTTTCCAATACCCAGGCTTCCCGGGGGTCGGCTATGATGAAACTGTTGTGATAGACCATCCCTTTGGTTTGATAGCCGCACTCACCGCCCTGACCGTATTCAGTTAGCAATTCGGTAATTGTCTCTAAAGCAGTTTCCGCTGTAGTCGCACGTTCAAGCCCCAGGCGCAACAGGTCCATTCCCGTTAACCGCCCCTGTTTTACCAGAGGCATTTTACTCCACACCGCCTCGTTACCGATCACGACACCTTTATCGTTGGCTCCGATTTCAGCGCCCCACATCCAGAATGGTCGGCTCAACAAGACAGCATTGGTCTGGGGTACCTGGGGAATTTCAAGATAGGTACACAGAAGAACTGAGCCTTTCTGATATTCGGTAGCTGGGTGGTATTCAAGCGCCTGGGCTTCATTGGGTTCGCGGTCGCTGTTTTTACCAAAGATTATTTTACCACTGGCGGTGGCGGTTGGCAGGGCAACAAATGTATCGCACATATCAGCGCTTTATCTTACCGGGTAGAATGAATTCATAGCGTTTATGGAAAATTGAGGTTTTGATCCAGCGATCCAGTCGGCGGAAGTTCAGGAAGAGAGTCCAGATCAGCTTGTCTTCCCGATAGTATTTATCAATATCTTTTTCGGTAATCTGTGCAATTTCGGATTTTATATGAATATTAATTGCTTCTATAACTACCGCGATTAGATCGGGACGCTGTTCTTTATGCAGATTAGCCGCCAGATCAGTGAAGACCTGTTGCTGATCGTAATACCGTTCCATTACATCCTTTAAAAATAAACGGCGGATGATCCACCTTAAAAAGGACGGAGCGCTCTGCAAGATCAGTTCCGGATTTAATTGCTCCACACCGTCCAGGCGGAACAGGGGCGTGGAAGTGTCGATATAGTAAATTTTACCATTTTCAATATCGCCATTTTCGAAGACCCAATTGGATAATTGTCCATCCAAAGCAATTTCAACCGCGGGACCCATTTCAGAATTATAGGTCCAGACCTGACAGGCTTCACTAACGACCCGGTTAAACAGAACGGCTCGATTTAAGTCCGGTATTTCATGAATCAATTTATGGGCAAACCATTCCGCCGGAAATTGCCGTTGAATAATATATAAAACTATGGGACGCCCTGGTTGCGATACGAACTGTAGTTCATCTTCTGGTATATTGAGACCGGCCGAAGCGAGGTGTTTACAGTACTGCCGGTAAATTGCCGCATATTCTTGGGCGCCCTTTATTGAATTGAACAAAGGCATACGTTTGTATGCCCAACGATCATCGGCGCCAATCTGGAATATGGTTGATATTTCACCGTACCCTAAAACTTTTGCAGTAATTTTGGATTTTTCCAGGTCACTGGTATTCAGGCCATGTTCAAACCGCTCCATAAAATTCTTATCACGTTTTGGCATTGATCAGTGCTTTCCTTTGGTTGTTTTTCCGGTTAGCTTATTCCAGAATTTTTGCATTTTATTTTTACCGTCGATCAACTGCTTCAATCGGCGGGCAGTAGCGAAAGCACCATCCAATTGAGTCATAACCAGATCGGCTTGACTGATGCTGATATTCAATGGTGGTAGAAATTGGCATACGGAGGTATCATTACCGGAATATATTAGTAAAAGATCATGGTCATAGGCTGCCTTAGTCATTACGGGTCCGCAAACTTCGTCAGTCAACTTCAAGCCCATCATTAGACCTAATTGACGCAGATTCTTATAAAATTTATGGTGTTTTAGATGCAGCATTTCCAATCCGTGGCGAAATTGATTGGCTAAGCGATTTACCTGTCTTAAGAAATCAGCTGAAGCTGAGATTTCCAAAACCCTTTTTGCTACCCGGCAACCAACCTCCGCGCCGCCGAAGGTAGAAATATGAATAAAAGGATCCGGATGAAATACAGATTCTAACGGCTCACGGATAATGGTGGCGCTGATTGGATAAATACCCCCGGACAGCCCCTTACCAAGCACAACGATATCCGGTATAATTTCGAAATGTTCAAAGCCCCACAATTTGCCTGTGCGACCCAGGCCGGTCTGAACCTCATCGATAATTAATAGGGTTCCGTTGCGACGACAGATTTCACTTACAGTGGGCAGATATTCCGGTTCGGGAATTACCATACCGAGCGTGGCCGGAACTGTTTCCAGAATGACGGCGGCAGTTTGCTCGTTCAGTGCTGTTTCCAAAGCGTCCGGATCATTAAACGGTACCTGGTGAAAACCAGGTGTTGGTGGTCCGAAGGGCTGACTGTATTTTGCATCGCCGGTAGCCAGGGCCAAGCCGGTATGCCCGTGGTAACCGCCGAAAGCCGAAATAATCTGGCTGCGCCCGGTATATCCCCGGGCAACCTTGATCGCCAGATCAACAGCTTCGCCGCCACCAACTCCGAAAATAGTGTAGTTAAGATCTCCGGGCATCAAATCAGCTAGGGCGGCCGCCAATTCAGCCCGCTCGCGGCTCATTAAATGGTGGTTGCCGATATCGAGTTCTGCAACCGCAGATTTTAAAAGATCAATCAGTTCCTCGTTACGGTGCCCGAGATTGAATACACCCCCGTTGCAGTGCAGATTGAACAGCCGCTTCTCACCATCAACGTCGTACAGATATGGTCCTTCCCGTTTACCCATGACGAAATCCATGCCATATTTTAAAAAGAATTCCGTTTTCCCACTGGATACGCGAGAACGATATCTATCGATGGCTGTTTGTTTGCTGTCAGACGTCTTCATGATACGCGGAACTTGCTGTTTTTATCAAATAATACCAAGCGGATTTTACTCCAATTGACTTGGAATGATTTTGTGTAACTTTTCAGTCTGATTAACAATCAATTTTAAAACATTCTTTCCGGGATTAACGAGGTAAATTACTAAGCAATGATGGATATAAACCGCTATCAACCCAGGCCGAAAACAATTCGCTATATGGCCGGATACCTGGCAATGTTTCTTGGTAGTTTGGCAACCAGAATCAAAGTGACCGGACGGCAATTTATTCCCAAGTCAGGTCCTTTTATAATTGTCAGTAATCATTTCAGTGTGCTTGATCCGGTCTTTGTTATTGCGAGTATTAGGCGCCCGATTAATTTTTTAATGGCCAGCGACCAGGAACTGGAAATGGATCTGTCCTGGGCTCCGTGGCTGTATGGATTTATACCAACCAACCGTACAAAGCTGGTACCATCGACCATTAAGAAATCATTGAAGGTCTTGAGAAAAGGCGAAGTACTTGGCATATTTCCTGAAGCTACCTCATTGTCCACGAAATTACGCCCCGCCAAAGATGGCGCCGCTTATTTATCTGTGGCAACGAATGTTCCCATTTTACCGGTCGGCGTGTATGGAACCGCCAATCTATGGTCCAATTTATTTCGTGGTGTAAGACAAACGGTTACGGTAAATATTGGCCGGCAATTCGGCCCCTTCAGTTTTTCGGCCAGTGAGCGGAAAGATAAACAGAAAGCACTGAAAATTATTGGAATGGAAATCATGTGTCGGATCGGCGCCCTTCTGCCGGCGGAGAGCCAGGGAATTGTCAAAAACGATCCGCATGTAGTACAGTACCGGGCTGAGAATGAACGCTTGTCGGGAAAAATTAGTTAGGTTGTATTCTCCGCGATTGATATATAATTAAAAACAGGCCGGCTAATGTTAACGCACCCCCCACCACAGTTAGGCCTGGTACATTTTCCTGTAACAGATACCAGCCCAGGGTCGAGGCAACGATCGGTTCCCCCAGGGGCACGGCAGCAACCACCGTGGGCGACACAAACTTCACTGCATAATAAAAGCTGGTATGTCCGAAAACAGTGGGAATAACCCCCAACAGAACCAACCAAAGAAAATCACCCTTAGCGGCGGGTAATAACGACTGACCGGAAAAACCAGCCATAAGCAGCATGGTAAGTGCTCCAACCAGATAAAGACTACGGCTGAATACCAGGGCGGCCGAATCTTTGCGGATTTGTTCGGTCAAAAGCAGAACTCCGGCAATAAAAACCGAAGCGGCTAGACCGAGTAAATTACCGGTAGTACTGGCATGCCCGAGACCGAGGTGTCCTCCTTGGATTATTACCGCACCGCCAATGGCGGCGATCAGACCACACAGGATTGTTTTACTCCAAGTCCGGCCCAAGGCAAAACGTTCGATAATGGCCGTAAATACCGGGGCCATAGTAGACAGAATAGTCGCGTTGGCGATAGAAGTGTATTTAAGTGCTCCAAAAAAACAGGCAAAATGCAGACCTAGTAATATGCCTGCAATTATAACCCGGCCGCGGTTGGCTGACGATAGGCCGGTGGGTCGTCTCGGTGCGGTTACAGCCCAAAGAATAGCGCTGGCGATTGCCATGCGCCAAAAGGCAATGGTGACCGCTGGCAGATCGGGAACCATCCGCACAAAGATGCTGGCAGTGCTGACGGCCAGCAGTCCCAGCGGCAAGACAATAAATATCGGGATTTGCATTAATAATTTTATGAAGTAATTAACAGGAAGCAATCCGGAGTATCTGAACCAGGATGCCTTTGTCTTGTTTTTAGTTTGATGAACAGCCTAATATTAACCACCCTATTTTACGACTAATATAATCGATAGAGTACTTACAAATAGATACTTTACAGGAACCGATTTTGATTATTACTTCAGAGGACAAGTGATGAGTAGACATAAGTTAGTATTTACCGCCCTGGCTTTTTGTTTAGGGCTAACCGGCTTTCTGTCGGCTGGTGACAGCGGCGTCAATTCAAAAATCAGCGGCTTTATCAAATTTGATGGATTTTACGACAGCCGGCAGGTTACTGCTGCCCGTGAAGGACATTTTCTGCTGTATCCCAAGGCAGTCAGCAAGAATGCTCAGGGCGATGATGTCAATGATGTGAACAACATAAATATGGTTAATTTTCAGACCAGGGTCCGGATCAATATTACGGCCCCGGAAGCACTGGGCGCCAAGGTTACCGGTCTGATTGAAGGAGATTTCTTCGGTGCCTCTGGTGGCAATGAAGATGAACTGCGCCTGCGCCACGCGATCATTAAATTGGACTGGCGCTCGCGCCAGCTTCAAATTGGTCAATATTGGTCGCCCTTATTTACGCCGGCTGTTTATCCCCAAGTAGTCAGTTTCAATACCGGGATGCCTTTCCAGCCTTTTGCCCGCAACCCCCAGATACGCTACACAGCCAAAATCGGTGATGGCTTATCGCTGATGGGCGCCGCCACCATGCAGCGTGATGCCTACGAGGAAAGTGGTGGCCGTATCCAGCAGCAGATGGCTGGCGTACCGGGTCTGCACTTGTTTGCCGAACTGGGTGGCGCTAAGAAGTTGATTGGTGTTGGTGGTCATCTGCGCTCGATTCGTCCCGCGGATAGTGCCGATGTATTTACTTCAACCGTACTCACGGCTTATGGAAAGATGATCGGTCCCAAACTAGCCGTCAGAGGAAAAGTAATTTATGGCGGCGATATGACCGACCAGTTGATGTTGGGTGGTTATGTTGCCGATACATTGTCTAGTTCAATAGAATACCATCCCCTTAAAACGCTCAGCACCTGGCTGGATATTACCTTTCCTGGAAAAGCGTTCACCCTGGGATTGTTTGGTGGTTATTCCACTAATCTTGGTGTCGAATCAGAATTGACCTCCGGCACAGCTTATGGATTTGAAGCACGCAGTCCCGAAATAACCGGGCTCTGGAGAGTCAGTCCGCGGATTATTTATAATGCCGGTAAACTGCGGTTTGCCTTCGAAATGGAGATTACCAGCGCCCTGTATACCAGCGGTTATGATAATAACCTGGCTCCAAAAGAACTATCCGGCGATACGCGGGTGACAAATATACGCGGTTTGTTTGCTACCTACCTTTTCTTTTAAGATTAATTTAATTCGATCAAATAGAAAAGAGCCGATCAGATTCCCTTGACCGGCTCTTTTCTATATCAGGTAGGCAATCCGGCTAATTCTTTATTTCGATGCCCCCAAACAGGACTGTTCCGTGAATATAAATGGTTTTTTTGTCCGGCTCAGCGCCACTGCCGGATTTGTTGGTAATGGCTCCAAACAGCGGTATGCCGCTGGTAACAACCTGCCAGTTCGATGGTACGGTGACATCAATTCCGCCGAAGATGGCAGTTAAATTTATTTTGCAGCCGGAATCGGCCGGAGACGAACCACTAAGGTCCAAATCAATCCCACCAAATAGGACCAATGCTTCGCCACCGGTAAGTTTGTCCGATGCGACCTGGTGCTCACCGCCGCCAAAAACACCATTAAAACGGAAGTAATTTTCATTGACCGATCGGCCGGCTCGCCGCGGGAACAGATCTTTGTTGCGCGAACGAAAAACAATTTGCAGTCCGACCAGGATCAGGATAACCGGCCAGAAGCGCCAGATGGCGTCCCAGTTAATTATATTAAGGGTGGCTGAAAGAAAAACAACTCCGATCAGGATCAGGATACCGCCACCGGGTTGGCGTTCGTTCCGGAATTTAGCCAGGCCGATTATTATCAGAATTACCGGCCACCACTCACCGATAAAATTACCGAAATTAAAGATGTCTAACGAATCCAGAAGGAATAGTCCGCCGATTACAACCAGTATAAAACCGGTTATGGCGTGGCTTGAAAGATGCTCATGTTTTATACTCATATGGATTATACTCCGCTTCTACTGTAAAAATGTAAGACCGGGGTTAATTAATACAAAGGACAATATTCTATAATATACCGGTTTGGAATTAACTTGATTGCCATGTCTGCAGGGCTAAATCAATTGTTATCACCGGTTGTTACCGCCGGTATTCTTCCGGTACCATTTACGTTATCGGACTTGGTGAGTCGGGATTTTTTAGTTTCCAGGGCGTCTAAAATATACAAGCAGAAAACAAATCTGGTTGCCCGGCTGGATTCTGAAACGGGACCACTGGTTATTAAGTTGTTCGGCTGGCGCAATCCACTTCATTTTCTACTGTCACCGGCTAGTCCGAGCCGGGCCGAGTTAAGCTGGCGAACCGCCAATCGTCTGGTCGCGGCCGGTGTGCGCACACCCGAACCGCTCTTTGTTTACACGCACCGAAAATTTGGTTTCATATACGCTAATTTATATATTTCCAGGAGTCTCGAGCAGCATCGGTCGCTGCGGCAGTTTTTAAAAAGCAAGCCGAATCTCGCGCAGGCGAAAACGGTAATAGCCGATCTTGCTAAAAATCTGTCTAATAT
>JABMQW010000054.1 GCA_013203115.1 Fidelibacterota bacterium | reverse complement strand
TTTATTATAATGACATTAGGAAAGTCCTTCGACCTTCCTGGTTTACATATTGCATATACCAGAATTACGGGACTTATTGCAGGGAGTAAATAGTCTGGAAACCTTTAGTGCTCCGGTGGTTCTGATTTGTTAGTGACTCATTCCCGTGACCGAGTGACGTATTAGATATACAATATCTATAATGTCTACCACTGAGCCTTGCTGAGCCTATTTTGCTGGCATACTTGCTATAGTCGATCGGAGTTAAGGTTTAACCTAGGTTATGATCAGGAATTAGCGAATAGCTGAGAAACCAAGTGTAGCACCAACAATCCGCTATCAGCGTCTAAGCTTAGGCGGTCTGGTAATCCCACCCTAGTACCAGTAAATATTAGAGTTTTCAGCACAGTCAGGCCTATTTACTACGCAGCCCCCGTAATGCCGAACGCCTGCTGGAAGCTAAAAAACATAGTGCCTCCGAAGCACTGGATTTTGAAGAAGCTATTACACAACTGGATTTATGAGGGCGATTATTGTCGACTCCAATGTGCTTAATGACCTGGTCTGGTCAACAAAAATGGATAAAAGAATTGCCTAACGTATCATTAAATTGATTCGCCTATCTGCCAAAGATTCCTTTAGTGGGAATGGTAAACCAGAGCCTCTGAAATATGATTTGCAGGGCGCCTGGTCGCGCCGAATAAACCAGGAGCAGCGCCTAGTGTATGACGTAACTGATAAAAGTATTCGAATTCTGGCCGGCCCTTACAATTATTGATTATTAACAATAGAAAAAATTAGAGTTTTCAGCACAGTTGTTCAATCGATTGGATTGAAAGGTAATTCAATCAATTATTTGGCGATTTACCTTATATAGCATACCACTTTCAGTAATCAGAAAGTTCCCTTTAGTTAACTTATCTAAATCTCTTCTGGCTGTTCTTTCTGATACATCTTTATAGATAAATTTATATGGTGTTTTTGTAAATAGGTCTTTCAAGGTGATCTTAGCGCTGTGGGTGAGCAGGTAGTTTATTAGATCAAACTGTCGCTGTGTAAAAAACCTAGCTCTAAGATTAATTTCATAATACTGTTTCAATAACATTGTTCTAATTAAATCTTTGACACTTATACTTACAACCTCGGTTGATTTTGTAAAACCATCAATAACAAACTTGATGAAATAGGTGATACTGTTATTCTTGGCTTTTATAGTTTTAGAAAAAACTGTATAGTATTGATCTATATTTGAATAATAATAATTTGATAGCATTATCGGGATGTATTTTATATCTGCATTAAATAATATTATAGCTTCTATAAGCCTAGCGGTTCTACCATTGCCATCAGCGAAAGGGTGTATCAGGCAGAAATGGTAGTGAGCAATTCCCGCTTTGATGATGGGATCAACCTTCTTTATTCTATCACTAGCTAGCCATTCAATAAATACCTTCATAAGATTCTTAATATCCGCCCGTGTTTTTGGGGGTGTATAAATCCCACCATGCTCAACATTGCCAACCTTTACTACCTGGTTTCTATAAATACCTGGTAGCATCTCTTCATCGTTCAAGTCTTTTACAATTAAATAGTGCACTTTCTTAATAATTGACTCTGTTAGCTTAAAATCCTTTTCCTTGGCAATTTCCAAAGCTACATCATAAGCGTTTTTTAAATTGACTATTTCCCTTTCAGCATTTTCTTTTATTTTTTCAACAGAAGGTTCATCAATAATCTCTTTTACCCTAGATTCATTTAGTGGATTACCTTCGATTGCGGCTGTACCAAAGATCGATCTGCGGATTAAATCTTCATAAATTCTGCTAGCGGCAGCGGGCAGGATGGGTAAATCCTTAAATGAGCAGTACAACACCTTGGCTCTTAGTAGCCCCTCCTTAATCACAGGTTCAAATTTGGATGAAAAAACAAACTGTCCTGATTTGAATGTCATTATTTTAAGTATTTTGCTGTCACTAACATTGTCACTCATTTTGTCACTCATATCCTATTGTGTTTTCACCTATTAATATATACTATATATATTTTGTTGTCAATAGTATTGTCACAAATATTGGCTCAGTAATTATCTATCCCTTTCCCCAAAATCTCTTGCAGCGAGAGTCAAGTTGCTAGCCAATTTATGTTTTTTGGGGGGAACCTGTCTTCGTATTGTCCACGGAAACCGCCGCTTTTCCGAAGATTTGGATTTTGATAATCGTGGGTTGAAAAAGGATCAGTTCGAAGATTTGGCCAATACGATTCGGATACGACTGGAGCGGGAAGGGTATAAGGTTGAACTTCGGACAATGGTGCGTGGCGCCTGGCACTGCTATATCAAATTCCCGGGCTTGTTGTACCAGGAAGGGCTGTCCGGTCATCATGTAGAAAAAATTCTGATCCAAACGGACCTGGAATCCCAGCAAGTTGATTATGAACCGGAACGATTTGTATTGAATCGGTACGAAGTGTTCACCTCGATTTTGACGACCCCTCTTGTGATACTTTTGTCCCAGAAATTGTATACGATCATCAATCGGAAACGCAAAAAGGGGCGGGATTTTTATGATGTCGTATTTCTGTTGGGCAAAGGGATGCAACCGGATTATTCGTTTTTAGCGAAAAAAGCTAATATTTCCAGTCCGGAGGCATTGAAGCAAAAGATAATGGAGATATGTCAATCGGTAAATATGGAGACAATGGCACAAGAGGTGGAACCCTTTTTGTTTGCAGGGCAAAACACAAAGGGAATAATCCGGTTTGAGAAATACTTTCACAAATCTAATTTCAGGCCAGGTAAGATCGTCAAACAGGTACTGAGTAAATCGCCGGAATCTTTTCCAAGGATCTTCGGAAGGAGTCTCGGCCAGGCTGGTACTGATGAATAGCGGTACCATTCTCAAGAAAATTGGTTTTTGAATTTCTTATTTTTTCTACAACCCTAGAGGTTAAAAAAGACCAGGAAAAACCTGGCCTTTTTATCTGACCTTTGGGCAGTCTAATCATTGATTGTATATTAGAAATACATTTCTAATATGTCAAGTCTATGTTTAAATATCTGATTATAATAACAGACAACCGGAATAGGAACGCTTTTTTTAACTGCTTCGATAAACGCCTCATTGCCGCAGTTTTTGGTTGGTTAATCAGGCGTATTAGATATCCAGTGTCTATAATGTCCACATTGAGGCTTGCATCAATGCGGGGAAATAGAAAAATCGACACGACCTACAGGCAACTAATATTGGTATGCTTAGTAATATTTAAAAGAAATCAACCATTAACTCTCTCTGTCTGATTGTAATTGTTCTTTCACCAATTTACCAAGAAAAATGGCGAATGGGATAATATCCTGATCAACACTTGCCTTCTCAAGTGATTCCATGTACTCACCGCGCTGGTCAACTGATACAACTGTCCAGGGATATCCGCCGGCTGCAAACATCACATTCATGAGAAACCGGCCTAATCGACCATTCCCATCCATATAAGGGTGGATAAGAACGAAAGTGAAATGGCCCAAAACTGCTCGAATAGCTGGTTCGGGTTCAGTACGTAAAAGAGCGAAAAGTGCTAGCATTGTGTCTCTAACAACGCTGTGATTTGGGGGTACATGTCTCGATTGACTAATAAAAACAGGACTGTGTCGATAACCGGCGAGATCTGCCGCCTGAATCACACCTGCTGTTACTGTGGGGCCAAACAATTCACGATACCAATCACGATGGTCATTTTCTACAACCCGTCCAGGGCTATCTCCATCTAGGACTTTTTCAATACTTCCCTTTACCTTTTGAAATGCCTGCCAGTATCCTCTTGCTGCTAACGCATCCTGATGTTCTTTATCTTTTCTATTTTCATCTGGATTCCATTCACTCCTTCGAACGCGTTCAATCAATTCGGGGCTAACTTTATAGCCTTCTATGGAAAGGGAGTGGTAGGCATCTCTTTCATATACATCATCGATTGATTTGAGATAGACTTTTCGATTCATTGGTAATCCTGGAGAGACCGGAAACTGTTCTAGGACTTTGTCTCGCATGTGCTGCCACATCAAGTTAACCCTGTTAACATAAGGTGGATGATGAGGAATGGTAATCATGGTTGCTGTATTCTCTGTGAAGGGATCCTTTTCACGAGCATTATACTCAGCAGTTTGCATCGTCTTCACAATTTCATTTGCGATGTCATCCCGACCACCCCGTCGGAAAGCACCAGCTAACCGCCCGGCCACGGTACTGTGTCCTCCCTCCAGAAGTGGGGCTAATATCTCAGAGGAATCCCGAATTAATGCTAATGCTGCTAGGGTATCTACCTGATGGGTGATGAAGTAGTTAGGAGTACAATTTATTAATGCGAACGGTAATGAGTACAATCGCAAATCCTCAAATATAGCAATATTGTTTTCAGATGGTATTGAAGCCTTAAGATCAAAAATTGATGTATCGTAAGGTAAACTTATTTTGTTGTTATTCGCGTTTGGAGACCGAACAAGTAACTGAGTTGGGATCGACAAATTCCCTCCCTGAATTGACAGCGATTGTTCTGGTGAAAGACACCATTCTTGACCAAACCGTTCATCGCAATATCTGGCACAGAAACTCCAAAATGATGTGTACCAGGACATACTCTCGCTTGTTATCTCACCTGGTCGGGTTTGGATATACCACCCTTTTACAACTTCTTGAATAAATCCATTTCTGATAAGTCGCTCACGATGGGTTCTTGAAATATCCTTGGCTCGAATAACTGCAACTTTGTCCCCTATTTGAAACTTTACTAATTCTTCTAAAGATGCTGCCAGTTTTTCAGATATTGTTGCAATAATGATTTGCCCAAAGAGTTTTGCGGAATCACAAGTGTATTGTGTTGTGCAATTAATAGTATATTATGCTGTGTATATATTAGTATAATACGTTGTGCGATTGCAAGTTTTTTATGCTATATTATAATATAACACACTACTGTTCAAGCGCCCAAAGTACAAATTTATCTAGACGAAAAGCGTTTTCAACAAGCTATATTAAACATACTGCAGAATGCATTGAAGTACACTCACGAGGGAACTATTTCGATAACTACTGATATCGAGGATGAAAATTATATACACCGTTTTGGCAGACAGGCCATCCGGTGGGCATCGTAACTATGGTTGGCAAGCCGGTCGGTCGACGACTGTTAACCGCCATGATACTTTATTACAAATCAGGTATATACAGGGCATACCCCAGGTTTTTAACGGTTTTTTGAAATTGCTTAATATTTGATTTTTTAATTACCAAAAAGGATCCATTAGGATGTTCAATAAGGTCCCGTAGTTTGGGTTGGCTGGCGAAAAATCTGGCTGATTTCTGACTGGAACATTTCAATAATACAGCCCTGCCTTCATATTCGATCTGTTTACTGCACTGAGCAATTTCGTCAAGAAAATAGGCGGTTTCTTTATTAATCCAGTCGACTTTCGGTCTGAGAAATTCATATATTGCTGAAACTGAATGACCCTGCTCGATAAAAGTGAGGATTTTCTTTTCTGATAAAACCCAGCGGTCCGTGCCCCCTTTTTCAGTAATTCTGTCCAGGAATAATTCTTCGGCGGGCATCAGCGGTCGAGCGGCTGCGGATAAAACGATTGCCAGGTCATGACGAATTTTGAGTAGGGATTCCGCGACAGTTTCAGTGGGCTGATATTGTTTTTTCCTTTTAATAATCCATTCTCCCAGGCGCGTTAAACGTAAATATGATAGTCCGTCATAGCGGCTGGCACAACTGCACCAGTCCAAGCCCCATAAGCGCTGGTGATCTTGGCGGGCATTAAAGGGCGGAATAACAGCGATGTCGATCAATCCCAGCGTGGCCGCATATTCAAACAGGAAGACCATTATATAGCGCGTGTTAACAATGGAGGAATTTTCGTCATAACCAAAACTACCGTATTGTGGATCTGAGACATACAGTGGCCAAAAGTCCCGGGCGACATCAAAATATAAGCCTTTCAATTTAATAATTCGGAAAAATTCAGCAATCGAAACCCACCCATCGATTGGCAGAAATGCCATAGCCTGAGCTATGACAGGCCTTAGTGCCGTTGATTTAAAAAGGGGACGGGCTTTCGATTTCTGACCTTTAATAATTTCAACCCTGGACAGCTCATGAAACTGATAATATTTTAACCAGCGGTCCCAGATTTCATGCAGCATCGCAGGGGCAGATTGCTGTCGGTATTGCCGCCCCCTTGGTGTTAATTCCAGCTTACTCCCAGTGCTTTTCGCAAATCCGGCCGCTTGGATTAACTTGGCCCAGGCAAAGGGTCGCAGACCGCGGCTACCAATTTTTATATCCGCCTGCTGACGGGCGGTGTCAATATCAGCGGGATAATAATCCCCCATAATCAGGTGATTTCTAACTTTTTTAGCACTGGCGGTTGTTATTATACCGGTTTTCGGACTTACCCTAATCTGTTTTTGCTCGATCAATTCCATAATTGTGTTAACATCGTGAATAGCTACTTTTTCCGTATTATGGACAGCCAGTTGGATCATCTCAGCGCGTTGATTCAAAATTGTAGCGGGTAAAGTGGTCAAACTGTTTAGGGAGGATTCCTCAGGTACCGGGATCAGTGCTTGTAATAGCTCTTTGAGACAGGCGAATAAATCGATTCTATTTTTTATTCGTGCAAACAGCAACAGTATATAACGGTTATCCGGGATAATATAGGGAACGGATATTTTGGGCAGGGTTCCATATTTTGCTGCGAACATATTTGTATCTAAAATAGTACTTTTCCCATGAACAATTTCCTTTAGGATATTCTGACAAAAACTCGGCATTGAATTGAAGAGAAACAGTAACACCCCTTCGGAAAAAACAAGTTTGGCAATGAAACCAGCGATAGCATTTTTCCGGGTGACTGTTTTTTGTAGCAGCAACTGAGGATTTATTTTGTAATCGTGGCGTGGTAGGAATAATAATCTTTTTAGATGAACCAGCAGTCGGCGCAATTCTTCAGCTGTCAGTTCAGTCTGTAATAAGTCGCTATATTCACCCGGGATTGCTGACTGTGACGGGAATTGGTCAGCTTTATTTTCGATGTATGACATTCTTTGTTTGGTATTTAGCTGTGACATATTTTCTCGTATAAAATTCCTTGTGATCAAACTAAATTTACGATGCTGGATAAATGTTGCGTATGGAAAACAAGTCGAAAAAAGAACCAGAAATTCAACGTATTCATCGGGAGCTGGGCGAACTGGAAGATAAACGCGAAAAGCTCCTGAATAGAATTACAGAACTTGAATATGATGCAAAAAATTCCCTAGATCCGGTTGCTTCTAACCGTTCCCATTACTCTGAAAAGATCAGACTTTTCCGAAGTTTATTCAAAGGTCGGGAAGATGTATTTCCCCGACGGTTTGAAAGCACCAAGACCGGCCGGACCGGTTATCAACCGGCCTGTGAAAATGAATGGATTCCGGGAATTTGCGCCAAGCCGCGGGTGAAATGTGCCGTTTGTGAACAACGCGAACTCATCCCTGTTTCAGATAGTATTATTAGAAACCATTTACTAGGTTACGATCCCGATGAAGCTAGTAAGCGCGACTTTACAGTCGGTGTTTATCCATTACTGGGCAATGAGACCTGTTATTTTTTAGCGGTTGACTTTGACAAATCAGCCTGGCGGGAAGATGTCATGGCTTATTTGAAAACCTGTCGGAAGTATCGGATTCCAGCGGTATTGGAACGGTCCCGTTCCGGTAATGGTGGTCATATCTGGGTATTCTTCACCGAACCGATTCACACCTCAACAGCCCGAAAAATGGGAACCTTTATCTTAACCGAAACCATGAAAACCCGCCCGGAAATCGGATTTGATTCCTATGATCGTTTATTTCCCAACCAGGATACAATGCCCAAAGGTGGTTTTGGCAATCTGATTGCACTACCCCTGCAAGCCCGCCCGCGGACCGCGGGCAATAGTGTCTTTGTTGATGCTGATCTGGTACCATATTCCGATCAATGGAAGTTTCTTTCAACAATCGAAAAAATGCGTCTTACCCAAATTGAGTCAATCGTAGCTGCTGCCGAACAGAAAGGGAAAATCATTGGTGTACAGCCGGTATATCCGGAGAATGGCGAGCCTTGGGCTGCTTCACCATCCGGTAAATATGAAAATGAACCGATTCCCGCTGACCTACCACAAGAAATCGAACTTGTTTTCGGCAATCAAATTTATATCCCGAAAATAGATATACCACCGGCACTGTTGAATCGTTTGATCCGTATTGCCGCTTTTCAGAATCCTGAATTCTATAAAGCTCAGGCAATGCGCTTATCAACCTGGAATAAACCGCGCATCATTGCCTGTCATGAAGAGTTTCCGCAGCATATTGGCTTGCCGCGCGGTTGCTGGGAGGATCTAATAAAATTACTTGAATCATTGTCAATTCGGCCCAGGATTGTTGACAAACGAGTAGCGGGGCGGATTATTAAGGTGAATTATCTGGGAGACTTACGTCCGCAGCAACAAGATTGTGTGGATCAATTGTTGAAAAATGATACCGGTGTAATCGCGGCCTCAACTGCCTTCGGAAAAACAATCGTGGCGATTTACATGGTTGCAGAAAGAAAAGTCAATACTTTAATTCTGGTTCATAGACGGCAATTAATGGATCAATGGCTCAGTCGCTTGGAATACTTTCTGGATCTGGATAAAGCCGACCTTGGACAAATCGGTGGTGGAAAATGGAAACCGACGGGAATTATTGACGTAGCGATAATTCAGAGCTTGCGCAAGCAAGGTGTGGTTAACGATATTGTTGGTGATTACGGTCAGGTTATCATTGATGAGTGTCACCATATTTCTGCCCGCAGTTTTGAGGTCGTTGCCCGCCAGTGCCAGGCCAAATATGTTCTTGGCTTATCGGCCACAGTGACCCGTAAAGATGGCCATCATCCGATCATTTTTATGAATATTGGTCCTGTGCGGTTCAAAGTGGGGCATCGGACCCAAGCCGAACAGCGACCTTTTACGCACCGGGTATTATTCAGAACAACAGAATTTAAATTGCCGGCTGAATTGCAGGAAGATGATAGTCCGTCCATCAGTGCGATTTATTCAGCGCTAGCAAATGACAACAAGCGCAATCAAATGATTATTAAAGATGTGCTTTTAGCCGTTAAAAATGGTCGGTCACCGGTCATTTTAACAGAGCGGAGAAATCATCTGGAAATTCTGAAATCCATGTTAGAGTGTGAGTTGAGTAATGTTATTGTTTTCCGGGGCGGTATGGGGATTAAGCAACGGCGGGCTACCCGGGAGAAAATGAGTGGAATTGCTGATGAAGAGGAGCGTGTAATCCTGGCTACTGGTAAATATCTGGGTGAAGGCTTCGACGATGCCCGATTGGATACGTTATTTCTGACAATGCCGGTTTCCTGGCGCGGTGTGCTGGCTCAATATGCGGGCCGATTGCACCGGCTTCATGACCGGAAAGTAGAAGTCATTATTTATGACTATGTCGATCAAGAGATACCGCTGTTGAAGCGAATGTACAAACGACGCTTAACGGGTTATAAATCCATCGGTTATAGCTGCGCTCGATTAGCTAGTCAAATAGAATTTTGACATAGTACGCAAATTTATGATGCCCTGTCGCCGGTTCTCTGTTTCACAATTTAGATTGTTCAATACAGCTATACAGCATTACATCTATACGTAATACTGGAGTGACCATGCGTAGAATTAACCTTACCATAGCTGAACAACTTTATGAACAGACCCGCTGGGCCAGTTTCGTTACCTGCCGCTCAGTTTCAGATTTGTTGTGCGAAGCAATGTCGGAATGGTTTATTAACCATTCCCTATCAAAGCGCGGGGAACTAATGCTGGTAGCCGCAGCAGAGGATGAAATATTGGCGATCCTGGAGAATGAAGATTTTGAAGAACTTGAGCAGGTAAAATCAGATTTGGGAATCTAAACGGATGCGTTATCTGCTTAGCAAGCAAGCGGTTAAAACATTAAAAGGATTAACGCATCGCGTGGCAGAAAATATCATTGCCGCAATTGAGGAATTACCGGAAAAGGGGGATAATAGACCATTAAAAGGTAAACAAACTTTTTCTTAACAGTGGCCCCATTATAGGACCGTTGTGTTAGTAATTCATATATAAAATTAGAATCAGACCAAATTATTTATTACTCGTTGTTTTCGAAATTTAGGGTAGGATATGATGATTATTTGGAGTCAGCTTGACCTATCTGATCTGGTTAATACTATTAACAAAGTCTAAAGCGCTGGGTTTGGCTTTTATCCTTGTTACTGATAGCGCTTTAGATCACGATAAAAGTTTTCATGCGCTCCCAACATAATTAAAGTTCGTGATTCAGAATCATAAGTATATGCTAATAAATATAAATCCCGCTTCATTTTAAACTTATGTACAAATACACCTGCGAGATCACCTTTTTTTGCTGCTCCAATTGTTGGATCTTCACCGATCAATTTAATTTCTTGGTCTAAAATGCCTATTTGCCAAGGATGAAGTTTCTTTTTTGTTCGTGCAAACAGTGGCGTCTGAAATACTTTTATCACTCGCCCTCACCAAAAATGTAATCCTCCAATTCTCCTGCTTCGGCCTGAGTGCGTCCCAATAGTACAGCATGAATAAATTGATAAGGCAAGTCCGGGTTTTCGATGGCAATTCGTCCTATGCGGGCCCAGTATTCTAACTGTTTTGGGGCAGATCGATGTTCAATAAGGCCGACCTTTCTGGCACTTTGAACAATGTCTTGATTTAGTTTAATGGCTATGCTACTCACAATAACTCCTAGTAGAATTGTTGCAATATACTACTATTAGTAGCAATATACAACCATATATTACCATAGCTAGTTGACATTGGTGTAATCTTCTGAGTGGTCGTAAAATTCTGGGACAACAGAAGGATAGTAGAATAGCAATAGATCAAAGCTGGTCTTTGTTGTTATGTATATGAAACACATATTGTTAACAATATGGTTAATTATATGTATTTAATATGGGCAGAATAAATCTGTTATGGAAATAAATTTCGGAGTATTTCAGTTATATTCTCTGATTAGTATTCCTTGAGCGTGTCTCTGATGTTCTAGTAAATTTTCTCATATCTAAATCAAGTTCAAAATAGCTGGCTTCAGTAGAATTTGATGTTATTCACATCAGTGATAAATCATGTAAAATAATATATTCTAGTATTGTTGGAAATCGGGTGTTTAGCGAATAGCAGTGTCGGAATTATTTTCGCTTCCTTTTTCGTATCCGCGGGTGATATAAAATACTGCTTTATCAAAGAATAAATTCACCCGAGACATAAATTCCATTATAGTCGACATTCCAATCTCCTGATCCCAAATACCACCTTGGGCCAAGACATGGGCAAAGATATGTTTTCGCGTCAGACTAATGGCGCTGAGTACCTCTGACAGCAGAAATCCTTCTATTCTCCGTTTCTGGCCAACGCCTTGATAATACTCAACGATTGATTGGCCGTGTTCATCCGGATCAGTCATCCATGCGCAGAATTGGGATACGACCTTATGGGCCCGTTGGTATAATTCATCGTATTCAAATGATGCATAACTTTTTGTTGTCGGATGCTGCATTACTTCGGCAACCCAGTTTTCGGTGATTATTCGGGAATCCTTCGAAATGATTTTAAATAAGGTAAAAGCTGGCAGATTTGTATCAATTGTCTGTTCTGTTTCTGAGGCCCGGAAAGAATCCTGTAATCGCCATATATCAGTGTAGTATTGTATGAAACGTTTGACTGCCTTAGTGTTGGGCGGAAATGCCAGTTCAGGCAGATCCGATAGGGGAAAATAGCGCGCCGCGCGGGCATCATCACCCGCAACTAGTGTACCACCGACGTTTTTCACTTCAAACGATACCCAGATCAAATCACCATAGAAATCACTGTAATAAGAAACAGTATCCAGCAGTCGAATAACTTTTCCGTCAATTCCGGTTTCTTCGTTAAGTTCACGTAATGCAGCCTCTTCGATCGTCTCGTTAATTTCAGCGAATCCAGATGGTAAACACCATTTACCGGCTAGCGGTTCGCGATCCCGTAACACCAGCAATATTTCCCGATCCGAATTAACTACCACCGCTGATACAACCGGATCAGGATTTCCATAAGACACTGTTTTGCATTTGGTACAGAACAGGTGAATCGCATTCTTTTCCAGTTTTGAATCAATTTTGTTTCCGCAATGATAGCAATAGCGACGTTGGGGTTTACCCATTTATTCTATCTCCTAGGATTTTTGACCGAAATAGGCAATCATCATTTTTAAGGTAGTAGTAATGATTTATCCAGGTTTTGAAGCGAATATGTCGATGTAATTCAATTTTAAACTTATCATATAATTTCAATTCTATATACAATAAACATTCATCAATCTGAGGCACAATAGACTGATTGATTACGATTGTCAATCAGTTCCTATACTACCAGTATCGATTAGAATGTTTTTGGGTACCCTGGATTAGAACTACTGCTGGACAGTCCCGAGACACAATCTAATCTAAGATGGTTTCATTGCCCTAACAAGTTCAATGGGCATCTATATTTTAGAACACCAAGCTTCATTTCATTTTTATTTCAACCAATTTAGTAGCTGAATATATTTCAATTAATCTACTGGTAAGCTATATTTGGTTTCCCCGCCTTTTGCTGGTAATATTGCTTAAAGTCGGTCATGGATCAATTCGGTTTCAGATGCCTTAAAGCAGTAGCATTATGGATCATTGTGAATCAAATAGTCATTACCCCCAACTACATTTTCCTAATGCATGTAAACCTGCCAGACCATGTGAATGATCACGGGGTCGTAGGGTTGATTTACTTTCTCAGCTGTTTTAATTGTAGCAGCTAATTTGAACAGCGAATCCTTCCAGTGCTCCGGATCCAACGAATAGGTTAAGCCGATAAGATAATTGTCAAAACCGTCCATATCCTGATTAAGATTTGGATCCCAGTTTTCATAGCCAGCACCAATTTCAAGATGGTCAGACAGGCGATAAAACCCTTTTAAACCTAATCCTAGTGCCTGTTCATCAGATCCGGAAGCGTGGTTTTTGACCTGAGCGAAATCAAATTTGCCTCTGATTTTTCCAGCTTTATATTCACTTGGCGTGTAGTAAACAAAACCAGTTGCTGATGATATGTTAATCCGATTTTCATTCGGCAAACCGTAATGCAGCCCCAGCCATAACCCCGATGATAATTTTGAGGAAACCATAAAATCAAGTTGTGGTAAGATATCCGTATCTGTTTTGGAATTACTGGATTTGGTTCCATAGGGTTTCAGGTTCAGCGTGTTGGAGCCATTATTCGCTAATACCTGGTAATCAATCATACCGGTTTTGCCCAGCAGGGATAAACCATAAGTTCGATAATCCGAACGCCCCACGCCGGTTGCCCACATTCGACCTACAATTGATCGCTCGACGAAATCAATCGCCGTATGCGAAGTCTGACCACCGGCCTGACTACCGGCACCCACATGTCGCCCCATGCGCAATTTCATATTTTCGGAAAAGGAATAGTCAATCTGAGCATCCATCATCTGGGAAGTGGCAGCATCGAATT
>JABMQW010000053.1 GCA_013203115.1 Fidelibacterota bacterium | reverse complement strand
GAAACCCTATTTATTTGTTAAAATAAAATTGAGATTCTCAATAAAATCACCTTCAGCGATAGCACGTACTCCGAAATAATGTTTATGTGGAGCACAGTCGACATTTAAAAATAATAGTTGCGTTGAATCAATCTCAATTTCATATTCACCGGGGGGAATTTCCATGGCATAGAATGAACCATCCGAAAATGTATGTAGAGTCATCTCCAAATCAGAATCAACGCTCTTCAAATGTAGTCTTAATCCACCGATTGGTTCCGGTCCGGTGGCACCCCGGCGAAGTACCTGCCCATCAATAATTCCAGTAATATAAAAGGGAACATCCAGTTGTTTATAACGATTGGGATCGGTAATTACGGAAAATTTCTTGTATTTTGGCACCAGCAAAGGATCACGGATATAAGCCTCATTAACAGTAAAATTATATCTGCGGTATGGTAACAATTGAGTCAAACGAGAAATACCCGATTTTGTAATTTGTCGACTGGAAGAATTTTCAATCCGGATGGCATTCCCAGGTAGAATCCGCTCATCTTTTTCATACTGTCCCGAGTTATCCTCGTCCACGTACATTCTGACCGCGACCCCGGAGCGTCCCACTTGCTGGCGGTTATCAAAAACCAATTCATGGTTAGCCGCATCTAAAGCAATCGAACCGCGAATCGTTTCGGTAAATGATGTCAATCCACCGAATGACCGGAATCTCGATGATGAACGCAGGCGATTGAAATCAAAATTCAAGCCAACTTCGATACCTTGATAATTACGTTTAAAATCATGTGAATATGTGCATTGAAGGCGTCCCGATTTAGAAACCTGTTTTAATATTTGCAATTCAAATTTCTCAATTGAATTACTAATAATCTCATTTTTCAATTCTACCCTGAAATATGTACCTCGAAAAAAGCGGTTGATATTTGGTGTTCTCGGGATTGTATAAACGGCTAATAACGACAAATGACCATCGCTTCCCACATATGAACCTGCTCTGTATTGCAAGTTATCCCGATATTTGACGCTTAACCGCATCCGTTTGATAAACCAGCTATAATCCAGATTTAAATTGATACGGCTACTGGATTCATAATCCTGAACAGCAGTGCTGAATCTCACGGTCTGCTGTATCGATCTAATTGAAAACGGAGCGTAGGTGTTAATACTCAACGATCTATTCAAATTAGAGCGGTTTAAAAAGCCTTTTGACTTATAATCAGTATAATCAATACTCCAACTGGTAGACGATGGGTACAAGGCTCGCACAGAGATTTTATTGGAGATATCCGGGGCAAGATCCAGATTGACCAAATATTGCCTTGCAATACGAGCAGAGAGAGAATTATAAAAAACCGGACGTCCTTTATTTTCCGAATCATTATATTCGACACCGAGTTTATTAGTCAGCCAATTTGACAAACCGGCTGTGATATTCGATTGTACTACCATTTCCTGATTCTGCCAGGGAAGCTCAACATTTTGTACTTTTCCAAAGCCCAGTTGATAATTGACCGTACCAGTAGGTAAAAATGTATATGGAATCTGAATCCTGCTATCCATTTCAAATATACCACCACTGGGTCCGTATATTTTTAACTTGATGTCAGCCGTGCCGTAGTACAGCGGAATTGTAAAGCGGTAGTATCCTTTTTCATCGGCTTTTCTAAAATCTACCAAACGATTATTCTGGTATAATTCCACGTCGGATTCAGGTTCAGTAGTTCCCGCAATCACATATTCATCATAAGATTGTCTGGGCTCAATTGATTCGTTGGTAAATAGAATCCCGGCGTAAGATTTAGGGTTTAACCCTACTGAGTTGATCTGACCCAGTGAAACAGCCGATAACAGACGCCGGTTTTGTAATACATACCGCCAACGGACATCGGAAAAATGACTACTGGATACCTGCGAAGTACTGGTTCCTGATATGGATCCCTGAATGTCACCCGTCAGAAACTCACCACCGCTACCGATATTAAAACTGGACAATTGACCGTCGTTTGATACAAAGCCAAATAATGAATAATCAATAAAAGCGCCATCAATAATCCGCCTATTCCGGGCTGAAATAAGCGGGTAAGTATCGATCAGTTCTGTTTTCGATAACATACCTTTACGATATTTATTTCGTCGTTCATATTGTTCGACGATCGGTAAAACATCATCCGCTTCAAGACTTAAAATCAACCGGCTCAAATCAATTGTAAAATCAAGCCCAAACAGTACTTTTAATATCAGGGGCTGGATATAGAAATCAATATCCTTGATCATAAAATCCGAAGCTGTAAAATTCAGTTGGTTCGTCCCCATTCGGGCAATACGATTATTAAATCCGAGTTCGTAATGCTGATTCGGATCAAGATAAAAACCAGTGAGGGCCAGATTAGTCTGATCCAGTTGATAATTAATTGAAAGCAAATCAAATAATTCTATTACAGGAATATAATATCTATCACCTTTCAGGTAGGCCACAATGATTGTGTTAATCCCGCCACGATAACGGAATGAAAGGTATACTTCTTCCTCACGTTCTGGTTGGAGTGCTGTTGGAGCTTTTGGTAACTCCAATCCAAATAGCAGCGTATATGAAAAAAGTAAAAAGACTAAACTTAGGCGTAACCAACGCCTGACGGGCTTATTTAGAAAAACGAAAACTTTGGGATACAGGTTTAGTTTGTACCAAATTTTCATCCGGGATGTCATCTCTTTTAGTTATGAATGACACCTCAACATCATAAGCTCCGGCAGCCAAATCACTGATATCAGTTTCTATTCTTCTGGTGCCATCGAAATAAACCGAAATGAATATTCTTTCTTTTTTAATTTGTTTTCCTGACAGATCTGAAATTTTCAGCAGTATACTACCAAGATAGGGAGAATTGCCGGTCTTCTTCACGTCAGCATAAACCATCAGTATCCCATCAATTATATCGTTTCTGATATCTTGAATTTCAAGCCCGGTGGCAACAGAACCGGTTTTATAAAAAACTCCCATTACCTGTTCAAACCGGAAATTGATTTGAGCTGTGATTTTATCTTTCTGAGTTTCACCCACGGGCGGAGTTAAATTGGTTGAGACAGTCTTTAATCGTGCCCAATAAGTTCCATCGGCCAGATCATTAGGCGGTTTGGCGGTTAAACGTACAACTTGCCTTTTGCCTGGTTCTATTACAAAACTTTTCGGAAAACCCTTGATCCATTCGGCTGCTGAATATTTTGCTCCCTGCTCAGTATCGGTATAATTCATTGTCAGATTACCATAGGAATCGGATAGGGAATAACCAAAACTATAACTGATTGTTACTTCCTGAGGATCGTCAGTACTATTTAGGACTAACAATGTTTCAAAACGGCGTTGATTATCAATAAAAATGGATGTGGGCGAGATGGTTACCTGAGCATAGCTGAATGAAATAAAATAAATGATTAGAAGAATGGATATTAAAGTTTTATTTGATTTAAGCATATGATTACTTTCTTATTATCCGCTGTTTAATATAAGAGTACCGCTTAAATTACTTATTTTTTTACTAATCCCATAAGATTAATCGTTGAAAAAGCTGCTGATAATAAAAAAGGGACCCCATTATTTATATGGAGTCCCTACAAGTTCCTGATTCGCCGTTACAAAACGGTTTTAAAAATACTCAATCGTCAGGGTAAAATTACCACTTCCGCCTGTTGCATCAGAAGCATAGGTACCGGTTGCTTGATTACCCAATGTACCGAGATTTCCACCTAGCCAGAAGTAATAACCGCTAGCACCAAGGGTAACCTGGTTGCCACTGACTACACCGGTTGCACTACCTGGATCCTCCGTGGCGAACCCGTCTAAATCAGAAGTGAAAGTCATCGTATTAGTGCCTCCGTCACCTAGCGTAATAGATGCATCGTAAACAACCGATATCTGCACACCATCTGAACCAGATACAGTAAATTTTCCAACTACCGCTTGCGTACCAACATCAGTGTGGCCACTACCCGACGGAACTAAGATTGGTGTGCCAGTTGCCGGTATATTACCAAAATTAACATCAAGGTTCTTTGTTATCGTTAAATTTGCCAATACAGTGGCGTCAACTGTGGCCGTAGCCTCTTCCTGCCCGAAGGCAAAGCTCAGGGTCAGTGCAATCATCAGGATTGCTGTTAATATTCTTTTCATTGTTCCTCTTCCTTGTATTTTTATTTTTAATTAAATCTTTTTAGTTCAGATAAAACCAACGATATTTGGGTAAAGATGGTTTTCTTAAAGCTTTTTTTAAACCGTGTGATATCAATCACACGCCGCTTTTTATCTTTAAATTATCAATGAACTTTATATCATCTAATTGTAGTGTTTATTGTCAATATAGAGCAATGGTGTGGCCTGGAAATGACGCAATTTTACATGATAATGTCGCAAATTTCATATTTCACCCTCTATTTCTCCAATCTGATTTCCAGATTCGTCAGTCTTCCACCGGAGCTTGCGGTTTATCAAGCTTGCTAATCATTTTATAGGGTGATTTTCCAAATTTCTGTTGAAATAAACGAGAAAAATAGGCTGGGTCGGTAAAACCTACGGCCGTAGCAGTTTCGGAAACGGTACTGGTGGCCTGGTTAAACAGCAATTCCTGGGCAGTCAGCAGTCGCATGTCAAGGATGAATTTATTAGGACTAAGTCCGGTCAGTTTCTTGATTCTACGCTCAAGTTGCCGTTTGCTGATGAATACAGCCTGTGCCAGATCATTAGGGGTAAAATCAATATCTGATAAATTATTAATTACAGTCTGGTGAATCTGCTCCAGGAATTTTTTATCCTGACCTTTCAAGTACACCAAACCCGGTTGCTGCACCTCAAGACTAGCGGCATAGCGGTAGGCCAAACGATGATGCTTCTCGATCAGGTTCTGGATTGTAACCCGCAATTCCGCGGAATTGAATGGTTTTGTCAAGTAAGCATCTGCTCGCGTCTTCAATCCCTCCATCCGGACTTTTTCAGTCGTCAATCCGGTTAATAGAATAACCGGAATTGCGTTTAATTCCTTATCCTCTTTAATATATTTCGTAAAACTAATCCCGTCCATCCCTGGCATCATGATATCGCTGATAATTAAATCCGGTTTTTGGTCTTTTACCATTTTGATGGCTATGCGACCATTATTGGCTACAATCAGATTATATTGCTTAGCCAGGATAACCTTCAGGAGAGTTAAAACTTCAAATTCGTCATCGACCAGTAATATGGTCGGCTTATCAGCCTTGATCCGACCCGTTTCGATCGAAAAAGATTCGACACTGATGGTAGCGGTCGTTGACAATTTAATTTCATCTTTTGGGACGGCGGAGCTCGAACTGATTTCTGAATCGGTCAAATGGTCACATCCCAGTGGAATACGGTAAATTATCGTGGTTCGGTTTGGAACACGGTTCTCCAGTTTTAATTCTCCACCGTGCAGGTTCATTATATAGCGGGAAATCAGTAAACTTTCATATGCTATGCCATCGGTTGATTGATAGGCGCTGAAGGTATTGAAGAGCTGAGAATGGGTCTTAACCGGTATCTTGTAATGCTCACCGGTGATTTCTACCGTGGCATATTGCCTTGGCACGGCAGCGCTTATTTCATCCTCGATCTTAATATTGATATAAATCCTGCTGTCAGTCGGGGAATGATCTATAATATTGCCAATCATCGAAAGAATACAAGGTGCCAATTTTGAGTTATCTAAGAAAACCCGGACTTCCTCATTCTCCCCTTCCAGGTTAATCCGGATTCCTTTCTCCCGCCCTTTAACCGCTACAGATGCGATAATTTTGTTGATCAGGTCATGGAGATTTGTTAATTCTGTTCTTAAAGGAATGTCACCAAATTCAATGCCCGATAAATTCCGAGTTAAATTGAGGATCGAATTAAGCGCCTGGGTTTGACGGCGGGAATTATCAAGTAATTTTTTGATCGGTCTGGGCAGGTTCAGATCCTTGGTATTGCTCAACTCCTGACAAGTGGATTGAACAATACTTAATTGTTTCCGGAATTCATAGGTCAACTGTTCGATTATGTGAACCTGATCGCGGATAATGGTCGACAGGCGGGATAACAGTTGTTCACTTTCATTACCATGTTTAATACCCGGTTTATCGCCGTATTTATTCAATTTATCCAATTTATTGCTATCTGATTTTTTTTCGGTCTTCAGCATTATTATTAGCCGTTAAAATTTTTCATGACTGTACTGAGGATCACCATAAAAATTTACCCATGGTAAATCCTCAGACTCGTCAATCATATTCTACCGTTAAAGAAACTGTGCCGGAGTACTCACCAGCATCAATATCACCAACATCCAATGATCCTATTACATAGATATAGGCGGTTGATTCGGTAGGTACATACCCGGAATGAGGAGGCGTTGGAGGATGACTTGCGGGTCCTTCAGATCGTCCCAGCAACTGGAATCGAATGGAATTACCGGCCACCATGATAGCATCATTGATGTCATTCTCACCTTTGTTGGCGTAGGCAAAATTCAAGGTAAATGGGATAACATCAGATGATCCACCGGTAGTCAGGTTTGTCGGGGCATCGATAGTTACAATAACATCCAGTTCTTGATTACCGGTAATAGCAAAAACACCCATTCCCGGATCACCAAGATTCACCGGGGTTAGGCCCTGATTGGTAATCACCTCCTGAAAATCGATATCTTGTTGTTTGGTAGCATTCAACTCACTTTCAACGTAAATACTAAACTGAATACTCTGAGAAAAAACTAATCCCACTATCAAAAATTGGAGTAGAATCAGTAAATATAATTGGTACTTTAATCTAATGCCGGTCATAGTATCAATTGTATTCGACTTCAATTACAAAATCACCATCATAGGTACCGGCGGTCACACCCGCCAGACTGAAATAACAGCCAATCCAAATATAATATTCTCCATTTGAACTCATATTTACGCTTACCGGATTCTCATTGATCGGATTGGAGGAACTCTGTTCATTTAGTGAGTTACCACTTAAATTATACATAATTGACATGGTATGATTGGTGGCGCTGTTGACCATTTCCACTTGCTGCGTGAAAGCAATTCGAATAGACGAAGACTGGCGCCCCTGAATTTTTATTAAGCCGGCTCCCTGATCAAGCCGGGGGTCCAGGCGGATTTCCATTTGACTCGGTTGTACCGTTCCAACATCGATATCGCTCAAGGTAATCATTTCCAGAAAATCGACTACCGTAGCACTAATATTTAGTTCAATACTGGCTTGATCAAATCGATCAGATTGTCCCATCAACAAACTTAGACTTAGTATGATTAGAGTCAGATACTTCAACATAATTTTCTTATTTAATTAACATTATTTTTGAAATAAAAGTTTTTCGCTCAGTTACCAGGTATGCAAAATAGATACCACTGGCCAGCCGAGGGGGATTCCAGTTGAAACGATGGATACCAGCTCGATAATGCTGGTCAGCAATTAACGTCGTAACCTCCCGGCCTTGCAAATTGATAATTTTCAGGGTAATCCGACCTTCGACAGGCAATTCAATCGGAAAGGAAGTACTCATATTAAAAGGATTGGGGAAATTTCTTCCCAAAGCATATGCGCGCGGAATATCAGGATTCGAATTACCCGGGTTAATTTTTACCAGGAACCGGGCAGAATGACCGGCTTGTGTTTTCTTGAGCTGAAGCGGTCCGATATGACTGATTTTGCCAGGTGTTACAGGAGGTAAAAGGTCCTGGACACTCCCTTCTTCAGTAAAGGTATAAATTGAATTAGTACGCAGATCAATCGTCATTTTCTCCTGCCGGTCATATAATTCCACCGTCCAGTCCGCAGGAATATTAGCAAATTTCGGCCAGGAAATATTACTGCTCCCGGTCGTAGTCTGACCATCCTGGTAAGCCTTTACATCCAGCGGAATATCAATGGGAATACCAAAATCCAGTGGATAATTATTGATTGCCAACTGATCGCTATCACGGGATATTGAATAAATATCCACGAAAGTATCCGTGAAAGGAATCAGACGGTAGGCATCACTGGGATCTTTGCTTCCCAGGGCACCGGAATTAAAAGTAATATATGTAGTCGCTTCCAGAGAATCATTTTCGGCACGGAACATTATTATAGGATCAATATCGACCAGCTGCTTGTAAAATACACCTCCCGTCATTTTTGCGGAGTGATTGACTTTAAGCACCGGTGATGGATTATTCGCCTTTACCCAAAATCCCTGGAATGGTGGTACCAGTCCATTACCCAATGATCCGGTTGTACCGTTCCAGGTCAAATAACCTCCATTGCCATAGTTGATCGACGCGTCCCAGACGTAGATAGTATTATCCACATTGGTTTTCACCCAACTTGGATCATCCCAATCGATCGTTGCAGCAAAAGGATTACCCACCAGATTCCAGCCGGAATCGGCGGTAGTCGTATAGGTAATACCAAAATCAATTTCGCTGGCTACGCCGTCGCTTTCCTGACCGATAATATCCAATAGGGACGGAAGGGGATCCGAATAGGCTGGTTCGCCACTGATGTCCCCAAAAACATAAGTGAATAAACCGCGTCCCGGAACGGTGACAATGGTATCCGCACCGGGTTTGCGCCAGCGTTGATTATCCGTCCCCGCAAATGTTTCATCATAATATAATACCGACGGTGAACCGGTCGCTGAATCAGAACCGGTGTAACCCTGGGTGTAAATGGCATCCAGAAAATCACCATAATTGGATACCAGGGGTGCTGTCAGCAAGCGCCACCCGGTGGAACCAATGATCTCGCGTTGCATACGCAGGTTCCCGCTGGCAACAGATTTTGTATTAGCTATCAGAGTGTTCCCTGATGGGATCAGCAGATTACCATTTTCAAGATAGAGGGTTCCGGTAATCGCCAGATTTCCACCGGCTGTAACCCCATTATTATTATTTACAACCAGATTGGTAAAGGTAACCGGCGAAGTCAGATTTTGGGTTGCTGTTCCATTCATGAGGACATAACCCAAAACGATACTCCCAATATTTAATTCGCCACCTACGATAATCGAATCAGTAGCACTTCCGTTGAATTCGCCTGAGCCATTTACATCTGCGCTTATTTCAAAACTGATCCCCCCGGACAGAGTCACATCAGCCCCGGCTTCAATCACTATGCTCTCAATCGACTGGTTATCCACCTGAATAACCGGTTGTTTATTGCCGACCGCTGGATCAGCGGGAATGTATACAATATCAGTAAGCGTAGGCACACCATTACTCCAGTTGCGCACATCCTCCCATTCACTGGTATAGGTTTCGCCTCCCAGGCTGCTTTCCCATTCGG
>JABMQW010000052.1 GCA_013203115.1 Fidelibacterota bacterium | reverse complement strand
TCGAAATGTAAGTGCCGCACCACGATCGGCCTCGAAGTGGCAGGATTCCACCAACACTTCGGCGACCGAAGCAATACTGGCCAGAGCTTCACCTCTGAAACCCAGGGTATTTATCCTGAAAAGATCATCCGGTTGCGATATTTTGCTGGTAGTATAGCGTTCGAAGGCCAATGCTAAATCAGCGCGAGCAATACCATGACCATCATCGATAACTTGGATCAGTTGCTCCCCGCCTATTTCTACTACTACCGCAATGCGGGCGGCACCGGCATCAACGCTGTTTTCCAACAGTTCTTTCACCACCGACGCCGGACGTTCCACAACTTCGCCGGCGGCAATTTTATTGCGCAGATCTACGCTTAGAGCCAGGATGCGATCAGCCATTAACCCTCAATCACCTGTCTCGTGGCTGAGAAAATAGCCCTACGCAATTCATCTGCAGCGGTGGTCAATTGTTCCACTTTGGTACGCATTGCTGCGACATAGTCCGGGTCAACTGTTACTCCCGGCAAATTGATCAGCACATTCAGGCAGGCGCCATTCACAGCGGCGGCACCAACTTCCCCGGCGACTCCCGCATCGCTGACTGAATTGGGGTTGCCTTTTGCAACCAATAGCTTGGCTAACTGCATCACTGCCAGCGATAGTTCCGCTACTTCTGCCGGTACATCGATGGCGTATTTGGCGGCAGCAAGTTGCGCGGCAGCTTTGCCTTCCTGTTCCTCGGTCGATTCCGATGGAAGTCGATTTGCATCCATCACCTTATTAAAAGCAATGGTATCTTCATCCACTAAGTAGAGCAGGCGATCTTTGATTTGCTGGGCTTTTACACCAATCTCCTCCATCTCCGAACGGGTTTTTTCAAACCCTTTTTTCTCATGGGTTAAGGCACTGACCATAGAAGCCAGGGCGGCACCCAAACCTCCAGCTAGAGCGGCTACGCTGCCACCGCCGGGAGCTGGACTGTTAGTGGAAGTTTCGGTGATAAATCCAGTCACAGTTCGATTAATTAGATCCCGAGGCGCTAAGCTAACAGCGTAATCAACAATCTTTTCCTCCGCCACAAAAGGAGTGACATCGTTTAATCCCAGGGATTGGACCGCCATATCCACCAGATCAGCCTCGGGGATACCAATGGTGCGACCTTGTTTCTGCAGGTAATGCCGACCGGCCATCAGCAGGGCTTCCAATGGTATTAATCCAACCAGTTCGCTACCGGTGACGCGGATTCCCCGTTCATCCGCCAGGCGACAGGCAGCATCAAAAACAGCCGGTATGGTTGCAACTTTATAATTGGTAAAATTGATCGAGATTTGGGCTCTCTTATATGTATCGATATACCAACCAACCGCTTTTACATCCTTGAATAATCCCGGACGCTTGACCGGCTTTTTGTTCAATTTGTTTGGATCGTAGCCATTTTCTTTCCAGGTGGCTTCCAAATCATGATCATGTTCTGAGCGATTGTGAGCAATAATATCAGCGGTGGTCGCACCGGAATAGTCACAAAACGCACAGGGATATTCACCATCGGCATAACGGATGATTGAACCATCCAGCAGGTTGGGTGAATCAGGATTGGATTTACGACAGGAGCGACCTTTTTCCCGTAGTTCGAAAGCGATATCCGTCGCCAGGCGTTTATCTCTGGTATTGAGATTAATATTGTAGGCAATTAAGAACTCACGGCAGCCCATGACTGTGGCCCCGGCGGTCGGCTTAAACTCAGCGGGTCCGAAATCAGGTTTCCAGCGCGGCTGGGTGAGTTTCTCGGCCAGGGCTTCATATTCACCCGACCGCACTACCGCCAGGTTGCGTCGTTCCGGAATCCTCGCCGAATGTTCATACAGGTATACCGGAATACCAAGCTCATGACCAACCCGTTCGCCAACCCGTTCCGACAGGGCAATACAGTCCGCAATATCGGCGCCGCTGACCGGGATGAAAGGACAGACATCGGTAGCGCCCATCCGCCCATGAGCACCGTGGTGCTGACGCATATCGATAACTTCCGCAGCTTTTTTAATGGCCTGGAAAGCAGCTTCTTCGACGGCCGACACTGATCCAACAAATGTCACTACGGTGCGATTGGTATCGGCACCTGGATCGACATCCAGAAGGGTAACCCCGGCCACCGCTTTAATTGCCGCAGTGATTTGATCGATCTTGGATAGATCCCGGCCTTCACTGAAATTTGGTACGCATTCGATTAATGTATTCATTATTTGCAGTCCCCGTAAATTTGTCAGATTAAATTGTTTTTAGAAAATAAATAATGAAAATAATTAAAATGCCCATGCCGATTGTCCAGAGCAGCGAACGACCCGGTTTTCTTTGTGGTAAAATCCGTCGAAATTTGATCCTCGATCCTGTCAAAACAATCCCAGAGTAAACAGTTTCATGAAAAAGTGAATGAATGGTGAAATAATCGCTCCGATTATTGAAACCCGCGTAAACATACCGATCAGAATCACGGCAAATAGAACTTTCGGTCCATAATACTCCAGATTGATTAAGAACTGCCGATGGCGATCAGGAATTAGACCAGCCAGGATTCGTGAACCATCTAATGGTGGAAGCGGAAGAAAATTAAATATCCCCAGTACCAGATTGATCTGCAAACTCATGACCAAAACGGTAGTTATAGCGCCATCCCCACTTAATAATCCCAGCCCCCATAGCAGACGTAATAATAATCCACTAGCTAAAGCGATGGAAAAATTGGCCGCTGGTCCGGCTAAGGCGATCCAGAGCATATCCTTTTTAGGATTGGATAAATACCGGAAATCGACCGGAACCGGTTTAGCCCAGCCAAAGCCAACCAGATAGAGCACAATTGCACCAAATGGATCCAGGTGCGCCAGGGGATTTAGAGTCAAACGGCCCATTTGAGAAGCGGTGGGATCACCCAGGCGAAAAGCTGCCCAAGCGTGGGCGTATTCATGAAAAGACAGAGCAAATATTATGACCGGAATTAATATTACCTGAACGGCCGGATCTAAACTGATTAAGCCCATTTTCTTTAATAAGTAATAATAATTAGTGAAAAGTGATAACTACAGAATTTATTAGTCAGTTTGTCGAGCATATCGATCTACCTATTTTAAATCGTCAATTATGATATTATTTAAATTACATGATTTCATATGATCAGATTAATATTAATCGTTTTTTAATTTGCGCTTTTTCACTTATTACTCATCACTAATTAGTGTCTGTCTATAATGTCGGGGTTTTTTCTCCGTAGCCCCGTTCCGCCAGCCGGCGGAGCGTGGGTTAGGGATACTAATAACAAGAATACGCCGTTCACGGCGTTTTAACTGTATGATATTCAAAATGACAAGGACATGAATGCCCTGCTGGAATCTAAACGTTTTCAAATCCCAACCCTGAAGGGCTGGGCTATTGATATTAAAACTTGTTACTTTATAGAC
>JABMQW010000051.1 GCA_013203115.1 Fidelibacterota bacterium | reverse complement strand
CGCTGCAGCGCTTCATCGGCGATCGTCGGCAGGGGACTGTTTTCTGTCAGCCAGGCTGTCTCATCGATCAGTTCTTTGGGCATCGGCTGTTCAATCAGCAGGCAGTTACGTTCATTTAACCAGTGAATCATATCCAGTGCCTGGTGTTTATCGGTCCAGCCCTGGTTGGCATCAACAGTCAATGGTTTAGCGGTGACCGATCTGATTGTTTCGACAATCTCGCGATCATTGTCACGGCCAAGTTTTATTTTAATGATATTGTATGGTTCGGCTTCGCTCAGTTTCTGGCGAATAATTTCCGGTGTATCGATTCCGATCGTAAAGGTTGTGTCAGGTGTATTGGCCGGATCGAAACCCCAAATTTGATACCATGGTTTCCCCAGTAGTTTACCGACCAGATCGTGCAGGGCAATATCAACCGCCGCTTTTGCGGCATAATTGCCCGATGTTAATGAGTCGACATAATCAAGGGTGTGTTCGAGCTGGAAAGGGTCATTGAATTGAGTCAGATCGACTTGTGACAAAAATTTTATGACCGAGTCCTGAGATTCACCGAGGTAGGGCGGCATGGAAGCTTCACCATAGCCGGTGATGCCTTCATACTCAAGCTCAGTCAGGACAGCGGGTGTGGTAGTACGGGAGTGGACAGCGACCGTAAATACGTGCTTCAATTCCAGGGTATATGGTCGGTAGGTTAGCCGCATATCAATTAATGACGTAGGCCGGATGGTCTTTCACTAGTTGAATTCCGTTTTCACTGAGGGAAGTCATTATCCGCCGAGCCCTGATAAAAGTATCATAGCGATATCTATTAAAGTTGGAGCGGGTGGAATCAATGCTGTTAATTTTTACCAGACCGGAGGCATGGATGAATTCGGTATCGCCCATATATAGACCGACATGGGTAATGCGCTCGCGGGTAGAGTCAGTGGCGGCTTTGCCAAAAAAGAGCAGATCTCCCGGGACCAGATTATCAAAACCATCTTCGGTATCGACCGGGTGTCCGGTATAAACCTGTTGTGATGCATCCCGGGGCAGAACGATTCCATTTAGGTAAAACACTATTTTAGTGAAACCGCTGCAATCGAAATTTTTAGTGGAGGTACCACCCCAGAGATAGGGAAGACCAATGTATTTCCGGGCATCACAAATAATATTATCTACATTCGGTTCACTTACCAGCCAATCGGTAAATATATCAGCTTCAGAATTGGGTACAAAGGCGGTCCGCCCGTCAGGATAGCGCACCTTATAATAGTCAAAGCTATCACTCAGTAATTCCAGAAGATCCCCGGCCACCAGATCCGATACGCGCTCTGCATCAGCACGGGGAGCCGAATAAGAAAAGCCATAGTCAGCGGTATAGATGATCTTGGCATTTATTTTCCACTGGTCCGCCGTTTTAGCTGTGACCAGCGTGATTCCGCTGGCATCGACCCAGGCTAAATAATCGTCGGGTGTTTGAACCAAATACCAGTAACTTGATTTTTTGAAGATTTTAACAACCGTCCCAAGCAGGGCTTGAGTTGCCAGTTCCGCCGAATGAGCTGGCTTCGACCGAATATTAGCAACCGATAATCGAATGATACCAAAATGGTCTTCACCAAGATTATTATCAGGCAATGTATTAATATTATCGATTACATTGATCTTATTATTTTTAAGCTGGTTTATCAAATCATTGTGAGCTTCAGGCAGGTTGGTTTCACCAGTTAAAGTAATGATTCCAGCGGTTTCTTGTGAATCGATATTAAATATGGCCACCCGTTTATCAGGTGCCCATTTCTGTTTTACTGAATTGGTAATTTCATTGATCTTATTCATTTCATGTTCATGTGAATTGGGTTGGCAAGAGAGGATTAAAGCGGTGGCGATAGTTGTTGTCAGTAATGTCTTAATCATATTTTATTTGAGTTTTCGAGTTAACACTTGGTATGTAGATTTATTTTAGATAGGTGAATTTACTATATGCTGATTTTCCATTGGCATCTATTTTAATGAAATAGACACCGGAAGGAAGTTTTTTATTATTCCAGCCACGCAGGTTGATTGCCCATTCAAATTCGCTATCGTAGATGGGCTTAATTTTGTCAGAAAATACCTGTCTCCCAAGGATATTATAAATCATCCAATCGAGCTGTCCGGAGATTTCTTGTGCTGAGCTAATTCGGATGTTAAGGGTCGTTAAGTAGGCCGGATTGGGATATATGGAAGAAATTTCGATCCTGGCCGATGAAACCTGCTGATCTTGCTCAATTCCGAAATAATTGACAATACTGTTTAACAAGGTTTTCCGTGTCTCAGCAGGATAAAATGTTTCCAGTGGCACGGAGAAGTAAACCAGCCCCCCAGCATAATCACTGGTGGCGAATTTACCTTTGAACTGGATCCCGGCGCCTCCATTATAACTAACATCCACCCCTGTGTACTCCAGGCAGAGGACCGACCCACCATTAGATTGGATTCCGTCCGGGGAACTAACATCATAGATACCATGTGTACCGTCATCAAAACGCAGATCGTTCTTCCCGATGAACATTCCCTGGAGCGTTCCTTTGCAGGTATGTTGATTCTGGTAACCGCCGGCATTATCTTTAATATAATCGGCTTTTAAATAGCTGGTGTAAAACTCCCGATCTATGGCTGTTCCTTTATCGACTAAATCCCAGCCGATTTCCGTTCCGGAGATGAACAGGTAACCACCGTCCTCCAGATAATTGGCAATTGCAGCCTGCTCGCTGATATCCAACGTGCCGGAGTCCAATCCGCTTTCTCCAAGGATCCAGTCAACCATAGTGTAGTCGGAAAGATTTATTTTCCTGCTGGCAACGGCGTCATCGGTCGCAGAATCGAATGGATAACCAAGCGATTGAAATGCTAGCCCATGCTGCTCAAAATAATCGCGATCGGAGCCGATTTCAATTTGCCGGAAGTCGTTTACGATTAGAACATTTGATTTATTATTCGTTGGAATAACCGCCACACGTTCGGATAAATCACTGATTCCGAATTGATTGATACCTTTGACCTGTAAATAGTGCATTTCGTTTAAGATCAGACCGGGAATAGTTACTGGCTTT
>JABMQW010000050.1 GCA_013203115.1 Fidelibacterota bacterium | reverse complement strand
TATTATCTATAAGAATGTTATAAATTGAAAAAGAAAATGAGAATATAACACATGAATAAAACTAGTAAAGACGCATCAGATACAGATAAATTGAATCTGGCGAAACAGGTTCAATCGCTTCTTCCTGATAAAGAAGATAAAACCACGCGTGTTACAATAAAACTACCGCAGTCTACTCATGACTTATTATCCAAATTGGCAGAAAAGCGACGGAAAAAGTATAAGGTATTTGATATTGTTATCAACAAGATACTCCAAGATAAAAAAGTCTCTAGCGGGTTTTTAAAACTTGTCAAGGACGATTTTTCTGATTCAGTGGTCGGCTGGATACCAATGACATACGTCATAAGTGAGAGATCAAAGGAGTATTATGAAAAATTGGCTAAAAAGTATGACGTAAAGAGGGACATACTGATTAACTCAATTATCACTCAATTTGCAGTCATATCGGCCCTTCACAAACAAGAAGACACAAGAAAAGTAAGGGAAGTATCGAAATTAATTGATGAGTTTCAGCTTATAGTCGAAGATTATCAATCGAAATTGGATTCATTATTAGGTGTTGACCATCAAATCACACAGATGTTTGGGAGTATCCATATAAGTCTTGAGAATTTTCAGTCAGCAATAGGTCATCACCTTGAAGCCGATGGGCCTATTGATCCAGGCAGTACCTAATAGTATTGGGGGAATTGATGGTACAGGCAAAACAGCCGCTTCCACAAATACACACCACGGGATTGCGGTGCGCCATCAAGAACAATCTGAATTATTTTCTCCCGACCTGAAGTTTATCTAAATTAACCCATATGAAATCTACACCAACAGTCCAATCTCTTATAAAAACCCACCTGAACACCGGTAAAATTGAATATCTAGAACCGGTTTTAGAGCTGGGAGTTGAAAAAAGTGTTAATCCGGCACTTCTTAGAAAAGGATTCGAAGTAGTTGGTGATCACTACACGTCCAATAATTCTCCAGTTCAAGCTATGCTGGCTTTTGAAAAAGCACGAGTATTAGTCCCATACCATGTTGAAACTGTAAAAAAGTTATTCCAGTCGGTAGACGAATTCTGGCTAGATGCGCAAGAGAAAGCATCCGAAGATGATCTCACGCAACTTGGGGAATATATTAGTGAGGTTGTTGAATTTTATCAAACACACGGAGGGATTCGATTTTATCAGCCTGCACTACAAATTGGTCAAAGAATATTAAATAGAATCGAAGAGCTGCTAAAAGATGCTCCGATCAAGATTGAGACGCCTGTTAGCTATTCGATTAATCAGATAATATCTGTTAAATATGATTATCTGACTCCTGAGCAAAGGAAGAAAGAGTATGGCCGGATTATTGGTAAATCAATAAGAAAAATACTTGATAAAAAGAAAAAAATGAAAAAACACGTTTAGAAATAAATTCATGAAATTCTATCGATTTGTGTCTAAAAAAGAAATTGAGCGCTATGCTAAAAATGGTATGATAGATACAAGTCACCATGACAAATGGAGATATCCACCTAATACAGTAATTCATTTATTTAGAGGCGAAAATTGGTACGATTTAATTATGGAATATAAGACTGGTGTGGTTGATCAAAGGAATTTAAAAGTCGGTGATTTTATATATGTTATTGAGATAAAGGACCTCCCAGAAAAATATGAGAAAGATAAATTTGCTGCTGGTTGGCCACATAGCTACGTACATTATGGTCCAATTGATACAGAATATTATATTATCCTTGGAAAATTAGAAATATTACAGGGTGGGGACCAGATTGTTGAAGTGTCGCAATTAGTACCCTTCAATGTCAATTTAATATGATAATTATAAATGTCTGAGCGTTGGTCAATCTGGATAGATATCGAGGGTTTTAAATTCCTTCATGATGCACGCAATACTCAGGCCTTATTATTATTAGGCAGATTGATTGAAGATATATTTTTAATAGGTAGCAAGGTATTTCCTGACGATCCAGATAGATTATTTATTCACCAAGTTGGTGATGGGTTAATAATTGTATCTGACTTCATGGAAGATTCCCTTGAAAGAGCAGTTGCCATTGCTATTGTTTTAGTTCAATCTTTGTTATCCTATGGTGGACTTGCCAGAGCAGGAATTTCTTCGGGAGATTTTGCAGATATTACAGGTTGCTATCCGCCAACTATTAGGGAAAACCAAAATGATGGATACTTAAGAGTTGGTCGTGGTGTTATGTCAATTACGAAAGTAATGGGAGGTGCATTAGTCAATGCGTTCTCTATTGCACATGACGGCCCGAGCGGACCGATGATACGATATGATTTGAAACTATGGGATAGAATTTGTGGTCTAGAAAACCTAAAGACAATGGATAAGACTGATATGTCAATTGGCATCAACTGGTACTCATCAGACGTTCCTTTAGTAGACGATATTGCTAAAAATATTAGGGAGAATAAATTTGAAAAAGTTCTCTTAAAAAGAAATTTGGAATGGTATTTAAATGAATTTGATTCTCAGCTAAGTGAAAATTGGAAGTCTACAGCAAGAAAAATTCTACTATAACTCTTTCATATCAATCACGGATATGAAAGCACTCTACAAACCCATGCTCTACTAACTCCCAAATGTCTTGCTAATTCAGCTTGTGTCCATCCAAATTGAGTCATTAAATCCCTAAATTCCTGGGCTTTCTCCAATTTTGACTTTGGAGTCTGTTTTTTGCGTTTTCTTTTTCGGGTGTTCGACGAGAAAAACGTAGTTGTTAACCAAAAAGAGGGGGGTTCGTCACATAAAAGTACACTTGGTCTCAAATACCCCACTTTTGAGCGTTTGTACGATGCCTTGATAGGTATACAGATCGTCGACAAACCTGGTAAAAAAGGTTTCGTCAACTTGAACCACCTGGGGAGCAATGTTCTGGGTTTATGTTTTATATAGTGTAAAAATTGATCGCCTGTATGTCGGTCAGACACAGGATTTGAAGACGCGCCTTCGTGAGCACCGCGAAGGCGCTTCATTTTATACAAAACGTGCCAGCGATTGGAGACTAATTCATTTTGAGAAATTTGGTACTTGTTCTGACGCAATGCGCCGGGAAAAACAATTAAAGACATACAAGGGCAGAGAATATTTAAGGAATAAATATCTGCGTGGTTGAAGGAAGTGAAATCAGCCGACTGGTTGACTGTTAATCCGCCAGCCGGCGGATTGGGGTTCAAGCTGGAGCGACGCGGAAGTCCGGCTCCCGACGGATCCCCCCTTCGGAGCAAGTTAAAACCTTTCATCACAGTGTGGTTTTTTGTTATCAGATGCGATGAACCTTGCGAAAGTTGCCAACTTTCGCAAGGTTGTAATCCCAGCTAGACGCGGACTCAGTAAGTATGGTGTGAAATATTATTTCTAATTCAGTTATTTTATTTCGACATACTTAGGGCGAAATTCGCCCGCGCAATAATTAAACTTTGTTCTATATTAACCACTTCAATTATGGAATAAATGCTGATTGCGGGTTACTCAATGTGAATTATGGCACCTTGCTTTATTGAATTTGAAAGAAGAAACAGGACAACCGCAGCCAGAATTTATGCAGTCAAACATTTTGGAAATTCCGAACAGGTCTATTTGCCTGAAGGATAAATACAATGAATAATGAACAAACAACTTTAGTCGAATTTGATGACTTCAGACTGGCCGAGCCGGTATTGAAAGCAGTCCAGGATCTTGGCTACGAAACACCGTCACCGATCCAGGCTCAGGTAATCCCCAACTTGCTGGAAGGCTGCGACCTGGTGGGCCAGGCCCAAACCGGAACGGGAAAAACCGCCGCCTTCGCCTTGCCGCTGCTTTCGCGGATCGATCTTAAAATCAAGCATCCCCAGGTACTGGTGCTTACGCCCACCAGGGAATTGGCGATCCAGGTTGCAGAAGCATTTCAGGGCTATGCCGCCCGGCTGAAAAACTTCCATATCCTGCCCATTTATGGCGGACAGAGTTATACAATACAATTACGGCAACTGAAGCGAGGTGTCCAGGTTGTTGTTGGTACGCCGGGGCGGGTAATGGATCATATGCGCCGGGGCACCTTGAACCTTGCCGCCATTTCCACCCTGGTACTGGATGAGGCCGATGAAATGCTGCGCATGGGATTCATCGAAGACGTGGAATGGATATTGGATCAGACACCGGCGGAACGGCAGATCGCTCTGTTTTCAGCCACGATGCCCATGGCCATCCGCAAGATCGCCCGGAAATACCTGAATGACCCCAAGGAAATCTACATCAAGACCCGGACTTCCACCGTGGAAACCACCAATCAGCGCTATTGGATGGTGAGCGGTTACCATAAACTGGATGCACTAACGCGGATACTGGAGGTGGAAGTATTTGATGCTATCCTTATTTTTGTCCGTACCAAGGTTAGTACCGCCGAACTTTCGGAGAAGTTAGAAGCACGCGGTTATGCCTCGGCACCGCTCAATGGTGATATTCAACAGCGCCAGCGTGAGCGTACCTTAGAACGGTTGAAATCGGGTAAATTGAACATCCTGGTTGCCACCGACGTGGCCGCCCGGGGACTGGACGTCGACCGCATCAGCCATGTAATCAATTATGATATTCCATATGATACTGAAGCCTACGTTCATCGTATTGGCCGCACCGGCCGGATGGGACGGAAAGGTGAAGCCATCCTGTTTGTGGCTCCCCGCGAAAAACGGCTGCTGCGCGCCATCGAGAAAGCCACCAACCAGAAAATCGAATTGATGAGGCTGCCCACGACGGCTGATATCAATGACAAGCGGATCGAACGTTTCAAGGAGCGAATTACCCAGGCCCTGGGCACAGATGAACTGGAGCCTTACGCTCAGATTATCGACCAGTACCGTATGGAATCAAATGTGCCTTCGATCGAGATTGCCGCCGCCCTGGCAAAACTGCTTCAAGGGGATAACCCCCTGCTACTGAAGCCGGAACCGGAAAGGGCCATAGAAAAACCAGCGCGTGAGGAACCGGAAAGACGCAGCCGGCGGGGCACTAAAAAAAGCGTCCGGGGCGAAAAGCCCCATAAGCCATTTACCCAACCGGACACAGGAATGGAACGTTTTAAAATTACAGTCGGACATTCCCACGGTGTCAAACCCGGCAATATTGTTGGTGCCATTGCCAATGAGGTCGGGCTGGATAGCGAATTTATCGGCCGAATCGATATTTTTAAGGAATTCAGTACAGTCGATTTACCTGAAGGAATGCCCAAACACCTGGTGAACTTGCTGAAGAAGGTAGTCGTTTCCGGTCAGCGCCTGAATATTTCAAAATTCAAAATAGAACGTACCGGCAATAAACGAAAGAGCAGTACGAAAGCGAAGGGAAAAAAGTCCAGGATACCTTCAAAAGGAAAAAGAAAGAGGAATTAAATTTACTGTAAGGCGGTTTATTCTTTGGTACCTTCCGGGTAGTGTAAAACCACACTGTGTCGGCAGGAATTTTATTATAAGATACTATGAACTTTGCGAAAGTTGACAACTTTCGCAAAGTTTTATTCTCAGTGAGCATAAACTCAGCAAGTGGGGTGAGAGTTTTATCCATTGAAGCCTCAGCGCAGGTAGTTCTCCTCCAGAACACATACCTACCACGCTCCGGCGGTGTTTTTTATCCGCCTACGCAGAAAACTACAGGCTTTGCCCGTGGATGAATGCGTGAAACATCGTCTAAAAATGAAGGAGTGTTGCTATGGCGGATGTCGCTAGTTGTGGATAACTCTCCGAAGCCTTGGCATAGGAGGGTATTTTATAGAGGTACAATGGGCTCTGCCCGTGGGGCTCCATTTAACTGAAACAGTAAATATAGGCGAGATATTAAGCCCAATTAGTACCCTGCCTGATAAAAATCCCGCGATCACCTTCTACCGGACAGTATTAATTCCCAGTGTGCCGGATTGTGTTAAAAAATGTTTTTCGGTAATGGTCTCCTATTGGCAATTCACAACCACCCATGTTTATAAATTGTTTTTCAATTTTCACAATATGTTGCAGACCGATTACATATGATTTATGGATCCGCGCAAACTTATCGGAGGGCAGGGATGCTAGGAGCTCATCCATATTCATCCGTGATAGTAGTTGGGATTTTTCTGTGTGAAATTCGACGTAATGACCGTCTTTCTTGATATATTTGATTTCGTCAATTGAAAGCTGATGCAGGGTGGCGCCGCTTTTTATGAACAAGGTTTCCGAAGTCTGAGTATCAGCCACGGTTGTATTCTCCATTGGAATTGAGTTCTTATACTTTTCAACTGCTTTCAGGAAGCGATCAAATGGGATCGGTTTCAGCAGGTAATCCAGCGCCTCCAGTTCGTAACTGCGGGCGGCAAATTCGGCATAGGCAGTACAAAAGATAACTGCTGTGGATTTCGCCTTTAGCAAATCGGCCAGCTGGAGACCGTCCAGCGTGGGCATGTCAATATCAATAAATGCCAGATCAATTGTATTGGAGGAAAGAAATTGCCAGGCCTCCACCGGATCACGGTAGCTGGTAGTGATTTCCAATCCTGGTGTATCATTAATGTAATTGGTGAGGACGTCAATGGCTCCGGCCTCGTCGTCAATTATCACACATTTTATCATGGGCTGTTCGCAAGTTTGATTGTTAATTCTACGCGGTGATGGTCTTCGGATTTGTCGATGCTGAGGGAAAATTTATTGGGGTATAGCAGGTTCAGCCGCCGCTTCACATTAGTCAGTCCGATTCCCGGCCGTGATTTAAATTCCGGTTTTACCGGAAAAACTGAATTCTCTACCAGTAGATTAAGTTGCTCATCAATCACATCAATATTAATAGTTATATTGCCCTTGCCTTTACTGCTGATCCCATGTTTGAAGGCATTTTCCACGAATGGTAGCAGAATCAATGGGGCAATCTGTTGTCTGTTTTTGATACCGGTAGAGTTGAAATTGACAGTCAGAGGATCGTCTGTACGGTATTTCAATTGGGCTACTTGAATATAATTATTCAGCAGCTCCACCTCTTTTAAGAGAGGTACGCGCTCACTGTCACTTTCATAGATCATGTAGCGCATCATCCCTGCCAGTTTCATAATCGCCTGCCCACCTTCACTGTCATTATTGCGCTGGGTGATAGCATAAATATTATTCAATGAATTAAAGAAAAAATGGGGATTAATCTGAGTGCGCAGAAAGGCCACGTCAGCTTTTAATTTCTCTTGTTGCAATTGATTCTGTTGCCGGTAGCGTTGCAACCAGTCCCTGCTAATCCCATAGAGAAAGGCAAATACCAGCACCATTGTATTACCGGCTAAAATTCCGATGTCATAGCTGATCCGGTGGCGATATTGCAGCATTTTATCTGAAAATTGATTAGGGCTGGTGGGCAGATTGAACAATTTTAAAATAACTCTGTCAAGCTGATATTCCACCAGTGATACCAGGATCAGAATCCCAATCGACCAAATTAATAACAGCACTGGTTTTCGGAGGGCAATCTGGCGCGGGATTAGTCGCAGGCTTACGCTAAAAATTATTAAAAGGGCGATTAGAATATCAACGAAACGAGCAAGGTAAATGCTTCCATCCACAGAATTAAATGCTCCCATGAATACCGGTTGCAGTTTTGGGATGGTGATTGAATAAAAAGCTACCGTCACCAAGACGACGATAATAATATGTTCGACTCGCGATTTCATTTAATCTGACACCAATTTCGACGATCCAATATACATCTGTCTAAGCAATGATTTTATAATCCGTCAGTCGATTGGTCAATTCTGGCATGAACGGTTCTAAATATGACACAAACGCGAATTGGCAGGTTTTACCATGTTCGTGCCATTGGGCAAAGAATACGAGTCATAATTTCAATTACTATTGATGCGAAGTGATAGCTTCCGGCCACAATTTGAAAGGATAATTATATGGTTCCCATAAATCGTTGGTTAATGATTGTCATTGCGATAATGACATTCAACTGGTCGCAGGCCGAGAAAATACATTTTGTAAACGTTACAGCCGGTGACAGTCTTGACACCGGTAAAGTTATCATCTTGAAATCCGGATTTTTATCCAAAGACTCCACAGTAATTGAGTATATCAAAGGGTCAAAAGAAATAATTCGGGTTTTTGAAAATGGTAAGGAAGTCCCCACTCGCAAATACGGCAAATATCAAAAGAAAATCCTGGAAACACTGGAATTGGAAAAAATTAGTGAGCTGCTGCCGGAATTTAAAGAGTTGCAAATTTTAATGGAATCGGAAAAGGTCAGCTTTGAAAAGAAGTTGGCAGAAACAAAAGCAATGTTGAAAGAGCTGGAAATGATGAAATCCGAACTGGCGGATGTTAACCGGGAAATTTTGGAGATGCATCGCGATAAATTATCTTTTAAAGTCTTGCGCAAAAAATTACAGGAAACTTTGTGGTCGAAAGATATTTTTCCTCCTGATGAAGTGAATCTAATTGAAGTTGATGCTGATAAATTTATCGTTGACGGAATTGAGCTTGACTCAGCTATGACAAAATTATGTCGGGAGGTGTACGAAGATGTACGGGGTAGTAGGGTCGGTAAAAATGAAAGTGTGAAAATCCAGTTTGATTAGTTTCATATAATAGCAAGTTTTCTATTATAAAAACAGATTGCTGTTTACGTTTATCCCGATAAGGAATACCACGTTTTTTAGGCGTGGATGAATTCCAAAATTTATCACCGGATCGGGGTGTTGCCCCACAGGACGTTAATTTTGGGCTCCACAGGTTTACCCGTGGGGCTCCATATTTTTCCTTATTGTATTGATTTTATTCCCCTTTTTACCTGCCCGCCGAAATTGCGGAATGACAGGGGGGAACCCACAAAGTGGGAAGGGGTGTGTTGAATGATGAATAATGAACAAGGATTAACTAAATAAGAAGTATTGCTGGCATGTAATTCGAAATTCAACGTTCTTTAATCGGTGTTGGAT
>JABMQW010000049.1 GCA_013203115.1 Fidelibacterota bacterium | reverse complement strand
GGATTTTTGGGCGCGTTTCAATCCGTTATGTAACAACTCCTGAAAATCGTGGAGGTGCTCCGAATGTTTCTTGATATAATCGGACCACTCCCTGATTACTGTTAGAATCGTACCTTCCTGCGGTTCCACCAGTGCATCATAGGCATAATTACAGGCGTTCTCAACGGCCTGCGAAAATTGCTTGGTTGTAATAGTGATCTTATCCTGAATTGCTTCGGAAAAACCCACCAGGAACTGGGCTAATATCACACCGGCGTTACCCCGTGCACCGTCCAGGGCAGTATTGGCAATCTCCTGACTCATGGTGTTGATCTGCGGATGGTCTTTATCATGAATCCCATCCTGAATAGCTGTGAGGGTGTGTGCCATATTAGTGCCGGTATCGTTATCGGGAACCGGGAAAACATTAATTTTATTTAAATAATCTTCTCGAGCCAGCACGCGCTGTAAACCAGCCTGAATCACACGGTAGAGTCGTTTACCATCTAAATATTGTATCGCCATTGGTGTCGCTTACCTTATTGGAAAATTATCGGTGAAATAATCATCAAATTTATAAAAAATATACTAATAAAACAGAACGATTAAAGACAGATGTTAGTCTCCGGTTAATGATCGGAATTATTTCTTTTTTGGAGGTTCAGGCAGGCGGTTGCTATTAATAGGTGTGTTCCGGTGTGCCAGCGCTCCGCCGGAAATGACGGTTTTTAATCCTTCTTCGACATTCAAGTTCGATTCAATAGCGTCTGCTTTGGGAATGATCAAGTAAAATCCGGAGGTCGGATTAGGTGTTGTGGGAACAAATAAATGATAGAATTGGGCGCCATCGGGATTAGTGCTTTCAGCGGTAACGAACGAAATTGTCCAGAGACCTTTCCGGGGATATTCAATATAAACAACCTTCCGAAATGCGCGGTTGGATGTGCCTGAAAAAGCGCTGGTAATCTGTTTTATGGTATTGTAAATCGGATTGACTATTGGCAATGTTGCCAGAAACTTTTCGCCCCAGGAAAATAACCGTTTTCCAATTACATTTGTTGTGATAATACCAAGCAGGAATACCATTATAATTGAAATAATAATCCCCAGACCGGGAATCTCAATTTCGTAGTGCCGTAAAAAATTAGCTGTCGGTTTGTCCAATAATTTGAAAATCAATCCAATAAAATAAACGGTCAGAGCAATCGGAGCGGCGGCTAGTAAACCGGCCAGAAAGGTGCGCCGTATAATTTGTAAAAACCTGTTCATTACTAATCCTTAATTGATCTAAGAAGAAAATTAATCATCCAATTTTAGGCCCTCATGACGCAACAGAAAAGCTTTCATTGCCAGACCACCGGCATAGCCCTTTAAAGTACCATCACTGGCTAAAATCCGGTGACAGGGTATGATAATGGGAATAGGATTATGGGCATTAGCACCACCGACAGCCCGGACAGCAGTTGGCTTTCCCAAGTCGTGGGCAATTTGGCCATAAGTAACTGTTTGTCCGTAGGGCACCTGAGCTACTCTCTCAAGGGCTTGTTTATAAAATGGTGCTGTATGCAAATCCAATGGGATAGTGAATTCGGTACGCTTATTTTGAAAATATTCTTTGAGCTGTGAAATGATTTCCCGGCAGTCATTCCTGTCCTGCCGCACCGTCTCCGCCGGAAAATACTTGGCGGTAAATCGATTGAAACCATCTGCCAGTCCTGGCAGCGCTAAATAGCACAACCCAACATCGGATTTGACGACGATTATTTCCCCAATCGGTGACTGATAGTGAGCATATTTAACCATTATTACGCCTTTTTACCGGCGGATATTAAATGCATATTCATTGATTACCTAATAATCCCTGTTCGTAAGCGTACCACAGATAGAACGTTACCATACCCCGGTAGGGTTCCCATTTACGGGCAATTTCACGCACCTTTTTAGCCGATGGGCGTTCCTCAAGTTGATAAACTTTTTGTAAAGCATTCAATAAGCCAATATCAGCGGTGGGCAACATGTTTAGTCGATTGAAGCCTACCAGGGCGCTGTATTCCGCCGTCCAGGGTCCCACACCGTGGATGGAAATCAAATTTTCCAACAACTCCGCATCATCCAGATTATTCCAGTCTTCCGGAACAATATTACCATTTGCAATGTCACGTGCCAGACGGATTATGTAACGGCTTTTATTATTGGTGAACTGAAAGGGGCGCAGGACGAGATCATCTTGTTGAGCTAAGGTTTCAGCGGTTGGGAATTCATATAGTATAATATCATCGAATATATGTCGTTTACCAAAATTTTTAATTAGCCGACTTTTCAGTGTTTCTGCAAATGTCAGATTCAATTGCTGATCTACTATGGCTGCTACCAGCGACTCAAAAGGGGATGTTTTCTGAAATATTCTCAATCCTTTCAGTGGTTTTATTATTATGTCAAATAGCGGATCATCAGAAAGCTGATGATAAAATCCATCCAGATCTTGCTTAAGACCAAAACGATTAATCAAGTTATCAGTAAAAGCTGCAGTATCCAGATCAGCGCTAAATTTGACAAATAGAT
>JABMQW010000048.1 GCA_013203115.1 Fidelibacterota bacterium | reverse complement strand
CAACATTTTTAAACAGGTCTTGATTTTTTGGTACTTTTGTATCAAGACAAAAGCACAAAGAGGGTGTTTTAGGAGATGTCAATGGTTATTGAGAAACTAAAAGAATTCATTTTGAAGAAATGTTAGTGATTTATATTTCACCCCCCGACAAACGCCAGGATTGTAAACTTTCAGGGTTTGCGCTTTTTTTGTATAAATAGCTATAAACATTACATCCTTTCAGGATTTACCTTATTACCGAATATAAAGTGTTGAGAGAATTACCTGCTTATCATAGCTCTGATTCATCGGATCACAGGCAGGATGGAGGATTTATAAAATATGTGGAGGTTTTAAAATCACATTTTGTAGTGAGTAATGTTAGATACTATATATTTGTTCAACTGTGATTGCCAGAATTATTGTCTTAGATTCCTGACTAATTTGGTAATCCTAAAAGTGAATCTGAAAAGATCCCCATATCACAAATTATATTTACTGCTGCTATTCGGTCTTTGGTTCGGCTTAATTACTCAACTCGTGCGGCAATTTTATTTCAACCGAGCCGATAAAACAATTTACCTGTCACTTGCTACCGGATTACAGAAATTACCGAGTGAAATGGAATGGATGAATATCCGCTTAAACGGTAAGAAAATCGGTTATTCCTATTCCTCGATTCGCAATGATTCCATTCAGGGTTATATCGTAAGCAATTTGATCGATTTCAATACGATCATCGCCGGAACCCCGGTACAGGTGGTGATCTCTTCAACAGCAGTTGTAGATACAAATTTCCGCTACCGCAGTTTTGACTGGAAAGTGCGTTCCGGGCTGTATAATACTCATATCAGGGGTGAATTAAAAGCGGGGCGCGCCTATGTCCAGCGGATTGAGTCCGGTGATACGACCCGGATGGAATACCCGGTTCCGCAGGATATCTACCCATCACAGGCGGTCAAACACCTGCTGGCCCAACGGGGGATAAAAAAAGGTGATCGTTTTATTCTACCGGTGTTCGAACCTTTGTCCAGGGAAATGACCGATCTTGTGATTACGCATGAGGGACAAGCGGATTTAACCATTGACAGTACCACTCTCAAATTGAATCGAATTAAGATTATGTACAACGATTTGCCAACCTATCTGTGGTTAGATGACAATGGTGTAACTTTCCGCGAGGAAGGAATGTTGGGACTGGTACTTGACCGCACTACGGTCGAAGGCGCCTTGGAGAATAATGCCAATTTCAGTGATTTCGATCTGGCGGATTTCTATGCAGTGCCAGTCGAGGGGGTAATAATTAATCCGCGCCAGGTTAATGAGTTGACCCTGGAAATTCAGGGATTACCGGCGCTGACAGTTGATAGTAGATTGACTGGACCGGCTGGGGTTGACCAATCAACCGGATTAGTGCTGCATTTATCCACCCAATTACAACCACTGCAAGATAACGATATCTCACCCTACTTGGCCCCTAACGCCCTGATCCAGTCTCGCAATATCCGGATACTAAAGATGGCTCAACAACTGGTCGGCTCCGTCACTGATCCCCAACTGCAGGTCAAAGTGCTTTTAGACTGGGTGTTTGGGTATCTGAAAAAAGTGCCGGTTGCGAATCTGGCATCGGCAGTGGAGATTCTAAATCAAGGGGTGGGGGATTGCAGTGAACACACCACCCTGTTTACCAGCCTGTCCCGTAGTCTGGGAATCCCAACCAGAATAAATATGGGATTAGTTTATCTCGATGGTCGCTTTCTTTATCATGCCTGGCCATCGGTATTAATAGATAATCACTGGTTAAATGTTGATCCCACTTTCGGGCAGATACCAGCCGACGCTACCCATCTACCACTGATTGAAGGCGACTTCACCAATTTATCCGAATTATTGCCAATTCTGGGACAGATCAGAATTTTTATAAAAGATTACGAGTAATGGAGGCAGAAAGATTGTTCTGGGTTCTGAGTTCTAGGTTCTGCCTGCCGAGCACAGCAACAGGACGCAGGTTGGGGTTCTTAGTGCTGAATGCTGAGTTCTGCCTGCCGACCGAGTTCCTGAAGCACAGCAACAGGACGCAGGTTGGGGCACCTGGCTCCTCCACATCAATCCATAGGTAATAGATGATAAAAATTGAAAATATATCTAAAAGTTATGATGGTACTACGGCGGTAAAAGACCTATCACTGGAAATTCCGGCCGGTCAATTATTCGGGTTTCTGGGACCTAACGGCGCCGGTAAAACCACCACTTTGAAAATGGTAGCCGGATTACTGCGTCCCGATGGCGGTCGCGTCCTGATTAATGGCACTGATATTCAGCAGGAGCCGGAACGGGCCAAGCAGATTATCGGCTATATCCCGGACGCGCCCTACCTGTATGAGAAATTATCCGGGTACGAATTTTTACAGTTTATCGGTATGTTGTATAATATATCGGCCTCTGAACTGAAACAGGAATTCGAACAGTACCGGGCTATCTTTGGTTTTGGTAGTTGGATTCACGACCGGATTGAAACCTACTCGCATGGGATGCGCCAGAAGGTGGTTTTTACAGCCGCCTTCATTCATAAACCGCAGTTGTTGATCGTGGACGAGCCAATGGTTGGTCTTGACCCGGGTAGTATTCGGATCGTCAAGGAATTGCTGATCGAAAAATGCCAGACCGGAATGACCGTATTCATGTCCACCCACACCCTGGGCATCGCCCAGGAAATCTGTCAGCGGGTTGGTATAATTCATAAGGGCGAGGTGATCAGCATCGGTACGTTTGAGGCTTTACGCAGTGTGGCCGACAGCGCTGGTGACTTGGAAGATGTCTTCCTGACGCTTATTTCCGAACAGGATAAGCTATAATTCTTATGCCCCAGGGATTATTCACAACTTATTTTAAGCTGCGCTGGCGCATGATTCGGAATTCGATCAGCACCCAGTCCTGGAAACGCTGGTCCGAAATATCCGTGTCGTTGGTTATTCTACTGAGCGTCGAGTGGGGGGGCTTCATTTTATTTTCCAAAGCTTTTGCTTTTCTGATTGGCCAGGGTGAGATCGGTCAGATCATGCTGGATCGCCTGTTCAATATGGGTTGGACTGTGATTTTTTTGCTGCTGATAATTTCCAATATTATTACTGCCTTTTCGACCCTCTACCGCTCACCGGAAGTAGCATTCTTACTGACGACCAATTTGTCCTACTCCAATATTTTCAAATTGAAATATGTGGATAATGTTGTTTTCAGTTCCTGGGCCATTGTTTTACTGGGATTACCGTTGATCCTGGCCTATGGTTCGATTCGCGGTATCAGTGGCCTGACTTTGCTGACCATGTCAACAATTGGACTGCTGCCACTGATACTTATCGCGGGCGCAATTGCTTTGATTGTCACCGTTCTGCTGGCGCGGTTATCCGAGTATATCAAATTACGCACCAGTTTTGTCCTGCTGGGAATTGCTTTTACCGGTTTGTTTTTACTGTACCGCCAATTCAGTCAGGCTGAAATGGTGGTTGCTGGTGATGTCTCCAATCTGCGTTACCTCGGGCGCTATATTGGGAATCTGAGCCGGATTCCTTTCCCGATTGCGCCCAGCTACTGGTTCAGCGAACTGTTCCGGACGATAATTAATGGGGATGCCGTCGGTTTAGCATTCTACAGTGGTTTATTGTTAACAACCATGTTGGTGGCCTGGGAAATCATGCTGTTAGTGATCAGGCGTATCTATTACCCCAGTTGGCAGATTCTCCAATCGAGTAGCAGGATTATCACCACTACGAATAAAGCGCGAGGCAATCTGTTTAGGGCCCGGAAATGGGGTAAGCCACGTTCACAGGCGCTCTATTTGAAAGACCTTGCTCAATTTCTCCGGACGCCCCAGCAATGGATCCAGTTCCTGATGTTTCTGCTGCTGATAATGATCTATATCGTCAATCTTTCACGGATTCAATACAACCTGCAATTGGCCGGGGAATTCTGGCAGCGACTGGTATATATCCTGAATTTTGGTTTTAGCGGCTTTATCCTGGCCAGCCTGATTACACGGTTTGTGTTTCCACTGATCAGCATTGAAGGACGGAACAGGTGGGTGCTGTTATCGGCGCCGGTAGCGGTGGGGCAAATTCTGAGGCAGAAATTCTGGCTGTCGGTAACCATCTTTTTTGTTCTGGCCGAGTTAGTCGCTGTAATATCAGGCCTGCTGTTACACCAGGCTGCCGGTTTGATCATTATCTCGTCCGGAATGCTGCTGTTGATGAGCGTTTCACTCACCAGTCTGTCACTGGGGTTGGGAGCGGTTTTTCCTATCTATCACGAAACTAATCCAATGCGGATCGTATCCGGACTAGGGGGTATTATTGCGATTCTATTGAGCCTGGCCTACCTGGGATTGATGGTTCTGAGTATGGTTGGGATTCTGGGTTTTTATCTGAGTAATAATTATAATATACTATTCTGGGGGCTGGTAGCCGGAATTGTGCTTGCCAATGCAGTGATCAATTACATCCCTCTGCGCTGGGGGTACCGCGCAATGTTGCGCAGTTTTTATTAATTACTTTTAAGAATATTAATGGTAATTTAGCTGGTAATTGGATCAACTGTTCAATGCCAATCACAACTGATTCAATCAAATAATGGGTTATTATTCCGAATGGGTCGTAGAATGTGAAAGCCCAAAATACAAGGTCGATCTAAAGGCAGCAAAGCACGCTCAGAGAAAAATCAAACTGGAAAACGAAAATCGCAGGCTTCATGATCTGGTGGATAGAACAGCTAAAAATTTAGATGAAATATTGAATCCGAAAAATACATCAAAACGAAAGTAGTCTATTGATTCCGATTAATAATAAAAACAGAATCAAAGGTTTAAAAATGAATTTAATTTCAATTAGCGGTATAATTCTAATTGCATTAGGTACACTCCTAACAATTTGGGGCTCTTCAAAAGAATCTCAAAAAAGTCAAAATGCAATTGAAAAACAAATAGAAGAAACCAAACTTGAATTATCAGAAGCTCTTCAAAAAGTAAATAAAGATACTACTCAAAAAGAAATCAGTGATATACAATTAAAATTTCAAAATTGGGCAGAAAAATTTCACAAACAAAAAAGAAGTAGAATCGAAATAATTAAGGCTGAATCCGAAAAAATGAAAGGGATTACTAAGAGTACAAGATTAAATAAAAGTCAATTAGTGAGACCATTATTTGATACGTTTTACAATAATATCAAAATAGCTGTAAATGTATATAATGATAATACTAATGTAGATAATAGATTAAAGATGAATATATCGGCTGTTCCAAATGATCTGTATTATGACTCGCATGCTTCAGATATTTCTTCAATTCATTTTAAAAAAGATTTTGGATTGTATTTTTTCCCTGGAACAGAATTTGAGGAATCAAAATATCTTGGGATAAATTTATACTTTTTTCAGTCCGAATATGAAGAAGAACTGAGGATGACACAACCCGGTGCTGATATTGGATTGTATAGAACACAAAGTATAATAATTTTCGACCCTGATTCGAGTAAATTCACATATCAAGAAGGACCATCTTCATATAAATTTGAACTCCTGAGTGAATTATTTCAAGATGACAGCCTAAAAAACTTTAAATCATTTTGTCCTAAATTCATCCAATCATTGATAGAGTTGGGAGTGATTACAGCAGCACAATTTTAAGATTATTAAAATAATAAATTTCTGTAGTCTCATTTAATTTGACACATTTCCTCAATTTGTCGCTTTTTGTCTTATTTAAAGTGGAAATAATTATGTATAGTATTTAATTTCATCTACCCGAAATATCAGTCATTTGCATATAATCCAATTTAAACCAGAAAGTCCTATTTAAAATGAACGCCCCTATTCGTGGAACAATATTCTTGGCCTGTGTTGAAATCTACTTGTAACTTACCGACCGGTAAGTAAGTAGGGTCTAATGGAAAAGAAAGTAAGCAACAAAGAAACTATTTTTAGAGAGGCAGCCCGGCTGTTTTCGGAAAAAGGTTATGAACGCACTTCGATGCGGGCGATTGCCGAAGCGGCAGGTGTTTCCAAACCGGCGATTTATTATTATTTCCCGAATAAAGATGCCTTGTTTGAAGAGATGCTGGCAGCAACACAGGAGCAAGTTCAGGAAACGCTGGACAAAATTAAAAATTCCAGTTTGGGAGCCGCAGAGAAATTGACTGAAATAGCAGTCAGCCGTTTTACGATGTATCTGGAATATCCGGAGTTGTCTAAATTTTTAACTGACATTGAAGTTTGGAATATCAAGAAAAAAATAATGCAGAACTTTTTAAAAAAGCATCATGGGATCCACACCTCTGTGAATGATATTGTGGCCGAGGGCATTGCAACCGGTCTGTTTCGATCTGAGCTCGATCCCGCCGTGGCAGCCACAATGTTTCTGGGTGGGTTGAATATGTATATGGTGACCCATATTAAAACCGGTCAGGGTGAAATGACCGCCACTAAAGCCCGGGAATTTGTGACAACAATTGTCGATGGAATTAAATCTAGTCAGTGATGAGTTTATACAATTTCGGAGTAAATAGATTGATGCGAAGAATTAGATTTATACTTTTCTTAATCGTGTTGTTGACTACCGCAGTTTTCCTGCCCGCGCAGGTCATGGAGCTGACCCTGGAAAAAGCCCGGGAATTGGTATTGACCAATAATCCCCGGATCAAGCTGGCCAGCGAAGCGGTTAAAAAATCTGACGCCCGGGTGATCGAAGCACGGGCTGGTTTAATGCCATCCTTAAGTGCCTTTTCATCCTATCAAAAATACTGGGAAATCACAACGGTAATTTTTAATGGGATGGCTATCAAGATGGGGTCGGAAAATACTATGGTTGCAGGTTTCAATTTTCAGCAACCACTGTTTGTAGGTGGTGCAATCTGGAACGGCTACCAGATTTCCCAAAGCGCCCGGAATATAACCAAATCACAATTACAGGCCACCCGCCAGGCACTGCTGCAGGAAGTGACCAATGCTTATAACGGTGTCTTATTCGCCCGTTCTGTCATGGGTGTGATGCAGCAGAGTGTTGCCGCGGCTGAGAAAAATCTGGAGCAGGTCCGGAAATTCCGCGCCACCGGCATGTCATCCGATTTCGATGTTTTGCGGGCGGAAGTTCAATTGGCTAATTACATGCCGCAATTGGTATCCGCCAAGAATAATGCCCATCTCGCAGTCTCAAACCTGATGCGCCTTCTGGGATTGGGTGATGATGAGCTTGTTATTATCTCCGATGAATTGACCTATATTCCCAGTGAACATTCCGGCCAGGATTTCCAGGAGCTGGTGCAACTGGCCCTGGAAGCCCGCCCGGAGATAGCCATGCTGGGAGAACAGCGTATAATTGCCCGGAAACAATTATCACTGGCGCGGGCCTCCCAAATGCCCAGCCTGGTTTTTGGAACATCCTACCAATACCAGGGACAGCGTGACGATTTCGAATTCACCAGTGATGATTTTTATAAATCATTCAATTCGTCCCTGTCGCTGAGTATTCCTATTTTCAACGGATTGGGTAACAACGCCCGGATTCAGCAGGCAAAAATTGGCTTGAATGAGACAGGCTATCAGGAGGAAGCATTGATCCAGGGTATCAAGCTGGAGGTGGAAGGAGCCTATTACACGATGAAGGAAGCGGAGGAGAATGTGGCGACACAATCCAAAGTCATCGCTTCCGCGGAAGAGGCTTTGCGCTTAGTCAATCTGCGCTATGCCGAAGGCGCCAGCACTCAATTAGAAGTAATGAATGTGGAAGTGGCTTTGAACCAGGCCCGGTTGAATTATCAGCGAACCTTATTTGAATATAATACGGCCCTGACCACCCTGAAAAAAGCATTGAATCAGTTGTAGGAGAATCTCATGAGACGTATTCTTACGATCAGTATTATTACAAGCATAGCACTAAGCCTGTGGGGGTGTGGCCAAAAAGAAACAGTCCCGGAAGAGGAGATCGTCCGCATACCGGTGGAACTGTCCAGAGTGGAGCGGGGCAGCATTGAAAGCACGATCCAGTTTTTCGGTAACGTGGCCGCTGACCAGGAAATTCGCGTATATTCCACGATCCCCAATCGGATTATTGCTATCAAGGTCGAGATTGGCGATACTGTTCAGGCCGGTGATTTACTGGCTCAGATCGATACTGAGAAAATCCGTCAGGCTGTTACTCAAGCTGAGGCCGGCCTGGAATCAGCCCAGGCCCAGTTCGTGTCAGTTGCTGCGGAGTTTAAGAGGATCGAAAAGCTTTACAATGATAATGCCTTGAGTCAATCCCAGTACGAAGCGGTAAAAGCTCAGCGTGATGCCGCCCGTTCGGGTGTCAAGCAGGTGCGGGCGGTTCTGTCTACGGCCAAAAGCCAGTTAGCGGATACAAGGATCACCGCCCCGATTGCAGGTATTGTTTCGGAACGTAATTTTGAGGTGGGCGATATGGCGCCGCCCCAATTCCCATTATTCACGGTTGTAAAAATGGAGCCGGTGCTGGTCCAGATTAACGTTATCGAACGCCATATTGATATTGTCAAACCGGGACAGAAAGCCTGGATAACCGTTTCGGGCTATCCCGATACAGTATTCCAGGGCTGGATACGTCAGGTCAATCCGACCCTCAATCCCATGACCCGCACCGCCAAGGCTGAGATCGAAGTCCCCAACCCGGATCTGCTGCTGCGCCCCGGAATGTTCGCCGATGTAAGTGTCGTTATTGACGAAAAAACGGCAGTGCCGATCATTCCCAAGTACACGATTATTGAAAAAACCTCCCTTAATTATGAAGCCGGTCAGTTAACCACCAGTAAAGTAAAAATAAATCGTCATGTTTTTGTGGTGGAAGACAGTCTGGCTATCCGGCGGGACATTACCATCGGGATCGAGGATCGAATCAAGGCCGAAATTATCAGCGGTCTGCAGGGTGGCGAAAAAATAGTGGTCATCGGCCAGCATAATTTAACCGATTCGTGCCGGGTCGCAATAATCCGGGACGCGGAATAGCATGCGGAAAAGGATGACAATATGATTATTTCAAAGATAGCCATTCGGCGCGGTGTAACCTTTACCATGCTGTATCTGATCGCGATCGGCTTCGGATTGTTCGGCCTGTCCAGCCTGAAAATGGATCTCTATCCCAATATTACCTTTCCCGTGATTGGTATTATTACCCAGTACGAAGGCGTCGGACCGGAAGATATTGAAAATGTCCTGACTCGTCCCCTTGAACAAACTGTTATATCGGTAGAAGGTGTCAGTAAAATAACCTCCCGGTCTAATGTGGGGACATCGATTATCATCATGGAATTCAACTGGGGTTCCGATATGGATCAGGCGGAAATCGATGTGCGGAACATGATTGATTTTGTCCGCGATTATCTACCTTCCGAAGCATCGGAACCGATTACTTTTGCCTTCAATCCTTCCATGCAGCCGATCCAATACCTGACGGTCAGTTCCGACAACCTGGGAATGGCGGAGCTGCGGCGGGTAGTGGAAGAACAGATCACACCCCGGCTGGAACGGATCGATGGCGTCGCTTTTGCCGGTATCCAGGGGGGGCTGGAACGCCAGATACAAGTGCTGGTCAATCCTCACGAACTGGCCGCCCAGGGATTATCCCTGCAGCAGTTGATCCAGGTTTTGCGGATGGAAAATCTGCAGATACCCGGTGGATTGATCAATGAGCAAATGAAGGAATTTGCCGTCAAGACTTATGGTGAATTCACCAGTATCCATCAGATTGAGAATACGGTTGTGGGTAATAAAGCCGGCATCCCGGTCTATCTGAAAAATGTAGCTCAGGTCGTCGATGGGTTCAAGGAACAGCGGGAAGTAATCCGCAATAATGATAGGTCGGCCCTGATGGTTTTCATACAGAAACAGGCCGATGCCAATACGGTCCAGACCAGCCGGGCCGTCAATAAAGCCTTACCGGGTATTCTTGCCAAAGCCGAACAGGGTGTTGAAGTGTCGACCCTGATCGATTTTGCCGATTTCATTACCCGCTCGCTTAAAAATCTCAGTACCACCGCCATGCGAGCCTTTTTAATGGTCTTCCTGGTGCTGTTGTTCTTCCTGCGGAATGTTCGCAGTTCATTGATCGTAGCCTTATCTATTCCCGTATCGGTCATCGTTACTTTCTTCGTGATGGACCAAGGCGGTTTGACCCTGAATGTGATCTCGATGGCCGGCTTGGCTCTGGCGATTGGTATGCTGGTTGATAATGCAATTGTTGTCCTTGAGAATATATTCCGCCGCAAGGAAAAGGGCATGCAGGTCCGGGAGGCAGCCTTTGAGGGCACCAAGCAGGTGTCGACCGCGATTGTCGCATCGACTCTGACAACCCTGGCCGTATTTATTCCGATCCTGTTTGTTCCCGGTATCGCCGGTGTCATGTTTAATGATATGGCGATAACGATTGTATTTTCACTGACCACATCATTGATTGTAGCATTGACGTTGATTCCGTTGCTGGCGTCACGCTGGCTCCAGCCAGGAAAAACGGAAGCCCGGAATCGTCTCTCCCAGGCGATTGGAAATTTCATTTCCCGCCTGGAAATTTTTTATATCAAAGGTCTGGATTTCTTCCTGCATAACAAGAAAACATGGTGGGTATTCCGGACTAGACACTTCCTGTTTGCCGGTATTACAATTCTATTTACTGTCACCGTGTTGCTATCCGGTAAGGTGGGTGGCGATTTCATGGGACAGACCGATCAGTCATTCATCAGTATGCAGGTCGAGCGGGAGAGTGGAGCCTCGTTGACGGCGACCAACAATACCTTTCTCAAATTGGAGAGCCTGATTAAAAGTTCCGTTCCGGAAGCGTTCAATATTTATTCTAATTTTGGCACCGGGGAAGGTATCGGAGCAATGTTTGGTAGCACCGGATCGAATGCCGGACAAATCATGATTTCACTCCCTGATGTTAAGGATCGTGATCGCTCCCAGTTTGCCATTCAGGATTCGCTACGGGAAGAATTCGATAGGATTCCTGGCGCAAAAATCACCTTTGAAGACCACAGCGGCTTCATGGGTTCCGAAGGCGATATATCGGTTAAAATTTATGGATTTGACCGGAATACGGCCGTCGTACTGGGCGATCAGGTGGCACAGGCCATGGAAAGGGTGGAAGGCGTGGTGGATATTCAGAAAAGCTACAGTTCACCGCAACCGGAATACCAGATTTATCTGAATCGCGATCGTATTTCGTCCATGGGACTGAGCGTGACCATGGTCGCCAAGACGGTGGAGTCCGGTATCAAGGGCACGGTAGCGACGCGCTACCGGGAAGGTGGTAAAGAATATGATGTTCTGGTACGCTTCGATGACGAATACCGGGATTCCCGAGGAGACCTGGAAAATATTTATATTGCGACCCCCCTGGGTGAGCAGATACCGCTGATTAACCTGGCAGAAATTGTTTCGGGCCGGGGCGCCACTACCATTAACCGTGAGGACCAGGATCGGGTAGTGACCGTATTTTGTAATATAACTGGCCGTGATCTTCAGAGTGCTACCAATGAGGTTATGGCGGGAATTGATCAAATATCCTTCCCGCCGGATTTTCGCTGGGATATCGGCGGAACGGCCGAAGATATGCAGGAATCATTCATGTACCTGGGGCTGGCGCTCCTGGCTGCCGTCCTGCTGGTATACATGGTGATGGCTTCGCAGTTTGAATCACTGCTGAATCCGTTTATCATTCTGTTTACGATCCCTCTGGGCTTCATCGGCGTAATCTGGGGCTTATTCGTTACCGGCACCACGCTAAGTATTACCGCTATGATAGGGAGTATGTTGCTGATTGGAATTGTGGTAAATAATGGAATTGTGCTGATCGATTATATCAACCAATTACGCAGTATCCATGATTATCCATTGTGGGAAGCGGTAGTGCGCGGCGGCCGGCGGCGGATGCGTCCGATCCTGATGACCGCTCTGACAACGATATTATCCATGACACCGATGGCATTGGAACTAGGTTCGGGAGCCGAGATCTGGGCGCCCATGGCTCGTTCGGTTATCGGTGGTCTGACCGCCTCGACATTTTTTACCCTGGTCCTGATTCCGGTACTTTATTTCACCATTGAGCGGATAAAATTGCGCCGGTCGATCCGCAAGGGCAAAATTGAACATCAGGAATATGATCGTCCGGAAGGTGCTAACGTGCTGGAGTTGACCTAAACCGTTAACGATAAAATCCAAGGGGCTGATTTCAATAATCAGTCCCTTTTTATTTTATAGCAGCGTACCCGTAAATTAACTCCTTTATTTAAGTATCTGAGTCGGTTTAATCTCAAGAGTCACGATCTGATTTCACTAATCCAGAAATAACAGGATGTCTGCCATGACCGATTTTGTATTCAAATCATTCGACGAAATGACCCCGGAAGACTATGCTGCCATCGGATTTATGGCCGGTCTGGAAATTCATCAGCAATTGTTGACCGAGAAAAAATTATTTTGCCGCTGCCCGGCTGGTATATACAGTCCGGAATACGATGCGGAAATTCTACGGCATATGCGTCCGACTCTGTCGGAATTGGGCGAATACGACGGCACCGCCTTAATGGAATTCAAGACGAAAAAGGATATCATTTATAAAATCCGCCATGAAACGGTGTGTACCTACGAAATGGACGACACTCCGCCATTTGAATTGAATGAAGACGCCCTGGATATCGCAATTGAAATCGGTATATTATACGGCTGTAATATTGTCGATGAGATCCATGTCGCCCGTAAGCAATACTTGGATGGCAGTATCCCAACCGGTTTTCAACGGTCGGCGATTATCAGTGTGGGCGGCCAGATACCATATGGTGATCGCAAGATAGGCATCACGCAATTATCAATTGAAGAAGATGCCTGTCGTGAAATCAGTGATATTGGGCATACCCGGGAATATCTGACCGATCGCCTGGGAATGCCGTTAATCGAAACGGTCACCGATCCCGATATGCGAACCCCGCAGGAAATCGCTGACGTTGGGAATTTATTTCGTTATCTGGTCCGGGGTACGAAAAAAGTCCGTACGGGAGATGGGTCGGCCCGCCAGGATGTGAATGTCAGTGTTCGCGGTGGAACGCGCATCGAAATCAAAGGCGTTTCGCGCCTGCCGGAAATTCCCCTCCTGGCCTATAACGAAGCCCTGCGACAATGGAATTTATTGCGTATCCGGGAAGAATTACAGCTCCGTGGAATCAACGAAAATAAATTCCGTTCTGCCGTTGCCGACGTGACCCATATTCTTAAAAATACCAGGTATGAACCGGTGCGGAATGCATTAAAAACCGGGATGCAAGTAGATGCCGTGTTATTGGCCGGATACCACGGGATTTTGCGCCGCCAGACTCAGACTGATACCTATTTTTCACAGGAGATTTCCGATCGGGTCCGCGTAATTGCCTGTTTGACAACTTTACCCAATATTATTCATTCTGATATTCCCAGCGAAACCATCAGCACCGCCGAATGGCAAAGAATCAAGAAAACGCTCTCCACCGGTCCGGAGGATACAGTAGTGCTGGTTTGGGGATCGGGAAAAGACGTCGAAACCGGGGCTAACGAAATAATAATCCGCGCTCGGGAGGCTACTATTGGCATACCATCGGAAACCCGGCAGGCTTATGACGATGGCACCAATGGATTCGAGCGCATTTTACCGGGACCTAATCGAATGTATCCCGATACTGATTTACCTCCCAAGCGGATTACCAGCGAGTGTATTGAACGGATAACCGCTGGTTTGCAGGAGAACTACTGGTCGCGGGAAAAACGCTATCGGAAGCTGGCCATACCCAGCGATACAATCCGTTCACTGGTTCTGTCACAGTATGCGGATTTATTTGATCGTTTAGTAACCAACCAAACGGCTGATCCGGGCTGGGCAGCTGTCGTTCTGGTGCAGTTTGTTAAACGGCTGGGCAGAGGCGGGTACGATGTTTCAAAACTCACTACTGAAGTTATGAACAGTATTTTTACTGCTGTTAATTCGGGGCGAATAGTTAAAGATGGAGTCCTGAAAATGATGGAACAAATCTGCGATAGTGGACCAGAAGCATTGCTAAACCTGCTGGTGCCGGCGAACGAAACTGAGTTGGTCACTGTAGTGCGGGAAGCACAGACACAGATTAAGAAAATGGTAATTATTAATCCGGATCGACGTGCTATAATTATAATCGGGATGATAATGGATCGATTGCGGGGCCGGGTCAACGGGCAAACCGTGATTGATTTATTAGGGATGACCAATGGAGGACGAGACAATGGCTGATCAATACAAAGGTTATCGCGGTCCGGCGCGCGATGTTTTGAAGAATTTTCAAGCCATTGTTTGGAGCGACGTACAAATCACCACCTTAAAAGGTGAATTTACCGGTATTATTTTACCGCGCTCGGAAACCGCCGATGATCTGCATATCGTCCTGAAATTACGTTCCGGTTATAATGTTGGCATTGCCGCCAATTCCGTAACCGCTGTTGAAATTACCGGGCACAAAGAAGCTAATTATAAGATTCCGGAAAAAGAATTTCCTTATGATCCGAAAAAGCCAAATGTGAAACTACTTGGCACTGGCGGTACAATTGCCAGCCGATTGGATTATCGCACCGGGGCGGTAATACCTGCTTTCACACCCGGTGAGCTTTACGGTTCAGTCCCGGAGTTGGCCGACATCTGTAATCTGGATACGGAAAAATTATACGGTGTCTTCAGTGAGAATATGGGTCCTGAGCAATGGGTCGGTACGGCCGAAGCAATCGGTCGGGAGATAGAAAATGGCGTGCAGGGAATTGTTATCGGTCATGGTACCGATACGATGCACCACACCGCTGCCTGTTTGTCTTTCATGGTCCAGAATTCACCGGTGCCGATTGTCATGGTCGGATCCCAGCGATCCAGCGATCGTCCGTCTTCGGATGCTGCCCTTAATCTGATTCACAGTGTAAAAACCGCGGCCGAAAGCGATATCGCTGAAGTGCTGGTGTGTATGTTCGGTCCCACTTCCGATGAGTACGGTTTGCTTCACCGGGGAACACGCGTCCGCAAAATGCACTCCAGTTATCGTTCAACCTTCCGTACGATAGGCGATATTCCGGTAGCCAAAGTCGACCGCAATGCAATTACTCCTCTGCGGGATGATTATAACCGGCGTCGTAAAGATAAATCGGTGACGATTAACACAGCGTTTGAAGAAAAAGTCAGCATTGTTTATTATTATCCCAATATGCGACCGGATATCATTGATTCACTCGTTGATAACAATTATCGTGGTATTGTAATCGCCGGTACCGGTCTGGGGCATGTAAACAAACCGCTTTATCCGTCTTTGAAGCGGGCGCATGAAAAAGGCGTGGCGGTTTTTATGACTGTACAAACTTTATGGGGTTATGTACAAATGTATGTTTACGACACCGGTCGGGACATAATGGAACTTGGCGTCATTCCGTCCGCTAATATGCTGCCGGAAGTAGCTTATGTGAAATTGGGTTGGGCTCTGGGGCAAACCGGTGACCTTGAGAAAGTGAAAGATATTATGCTGAATCCCGTGGCGGATGAGATCACCGAACGTGAACCGAGTAACGGGTATCTGATTTTTCAAGGTGGCCTTGATGATGTGGAGGAATTCATCTCCCGGATACGAAAATGAGCTCTGATCACGCCTTAATATGGAAAAATAGTCAATAAATTTTGAAATATATTAGATTGAACTTGTGATTCTAAACGCGGAAATGTAGTTTCCGTCTACGACTCTAATCCAAGAATTCTCAAGTGGAATTTGTGTTTGGAGGGGTTGGCAAGTTGATACATTAAAAAAGGCTTCGGGTTGGCGCTGGAAGCCTTTTTTGTTTATACAATTACGTCGGTAATCTTAGTATTAGACCTGATTGAAGTATCTGCTGTCTGAAATCTATTGTCTCAAGATATTTCGGTAACTCGGCTGTTGATCCAAAATTGTTGCCGTGAAAGCGGAACAAATTGCCGTGGATTATGTAAATTCCAATAGTTATTTGACAAGGGGGCGACCGGTTTCGACGGGATAGGAACGTTGTTAAACTGCATGCGGAGGTCCGGGAATCTCCTTAAACACCTGGAAAAAACAATAAGTGCCGATTACGGCTATATGGCTGCCGCTTAACTGACGGCAACCCGTTCTGTACAGGATTTGTCTGTGGTCTTGTATAAGGGCGTCGATTACACGGGCTGGTTCACTTAGCTGCTCAGGCGGAGTGAATGAGAACTCATGAGCTGGTCTTTGTAGCTGGGGTCACCGGAAGCTGCAAAGATAAGAAATATCCGGTAGACTAAGCATGTAGATGTTTCTCGAGGTGCTATTTCGGACGGGAGTTGACTCTCCCCGCCTCCACCAGGCTTCGTTCGAATATCATGAGAACGAAGTCTGCCACGGCATAGTCCCTATGGGACGCCGCCGGGTATACGCTACTTTATCAATCTAATTCGAACTACGCCCGGGCGAGCCATGGGAGCAAAAGCATGTCCAGTTTTCATTACGTCTATATTTTAACCAGTCAAAAATATTCTGGTAAACACTACACCGGGTTAACTACTAATCTTAATATT
>JABMQW010000047.1 GCA_013203115.1 Fidelibacterota bacterium | reverse complement strand
GAATTGTGTAATTCGTAGATAAAAAAAGGGCGCGGTGCTGCTGGACTTTTTCTATTTAAACTAGCTTGGTATTATATTATTTCTTCCAAGCCTCCCACGGAATCGCGATTGTTTTCATCTAACAGATCCACATAGTACGAATCAGTCCGAGAATTCCCGACAGTGATTGGTAATACAATTTCAGATTCAGTAAATTCCAATATGTATGAATTGATAAATCTTATCTTTCAAATTCTGTAGATGTGCCTGATCGCACGGGTAATACAATCGTGGATATACCACAATCCACACAATGACATAATCTTGAAGGTTATATATAAAATCACCTACCTAAACGGGAAGATTTATATAAGGAAGGATCTGACCAATACTCTCACCTATTTCGGAAGTGTTAATAGTGAGCTGGTTGTAAAAGATTTTTCTCATGAAGAACGTAGAGATTTCACAATAAGAAAAGAAATTCTTATGGTATCCGATGACGAAAGTGAAATCAACCAGAGCGAATCAAAATTTATTCTCAAGTATAAATCTAATGATCCAACAATCGGTTACAACAGGTGGCCAAATTTTAAAAATCATATCAATTTGGAGGCAATTTTCTGAAAATTTTTAAGATTAATATATTTTTCGAACTTAATAAAGGACCATGGGGTGGCGGTAACCAGTTCCTTAAGGCCTTGCGTAACGAATGGATCCGAAACGATGTTTATGAACACAACCCCCTGAATGCCGATGGAATACTTTTCAATAGTCACCATAAATTATTGGAAACTTTAAACCTACGCAAGGAACATCCAGAAAAAACGTTTGTCCACAGACTAGACGGTCCCTTGCTATTGGGCAGAAAGTATGGTCATAAACTTGATCGATATATTTTTAAGTGCAACCGGACTATTGCTCATGGCACGGTTTTTCAGTCTCCATTTTCTAAGCAACAATGTCTGTTTGCTGGTATGAAGCTACCTTCGGTAGAAGATACCATCATGAACTCCCCTGACCCAAGTATTTTCTATTCTATCAATAAACAAAGGAATCGAAACGGTCGTATACGAATCGTTGCAACATCATGGTCGGATAATTGGCGAAAAGGATTTAGCATATATCAGTATCTAGATGAGCATCTTGACTTTTCAAAATATCGTATGACATTTATCGGAAATAGTCCCCTAAAGTTTAAAAATATTATTTATAAGGCGCCCCTAACAAGTCACGAACTTTCAAAATTCCTTCACGATCAGGATATATTTCTTACAGCCAGCGAGGTCGACCCATGCTCAAATTCGCTTATAGAAGCCCTTCATTGCGGGTTACCGGCAGTCGTGCGAGACAGTGGCGGGCATCCTTTCATAGTTGGTGAAGCCGGTGGATTATTTAAAAATTCCGAAGATGTCCTTGAAAAAATCGGCTATGTTTCGGCGCATCTTTCTGAATTGCAGAAAAAAATTTCTGTGCCGAACATTGTTGAGGTGGCAGTGGCGTACCGTGATGTTTTTCTGAAAGCAGCGAAACTGCCTCATAACACTTTTTCATGGAAAAGCTATTGGTTGGTGAGAACCTTAGGATTTTGGAACAAATATAAAAACCGGATTAAGTAAGCATATGGAAATCTCATCATATATGGGATATGAATTACGGGAGGCAATACCTGCCGACCTTGTCGATATTAGAAGAGTCATAACTGAGGTTTTCCAGAATAATTATTCAATCGAATATCTTCATTGGGTTCTTGAAAACCCGGAAGATCCAGGTCGACTAAATGCCATTGTAGCACTTGAAAATAATCGAATTATTGGGGTAAGCGGTTACGTTCGTGCTCGTTACAGTACTGGCGATTTATTAATAACCGGTGTTCATGCTATACTCCTTTGTGTGTTGCCTGAATACAGAGGGGGGATTGGGCGTGAACTCTTTTATCGTGTCTCGACCCTAAGTGACGTTAGTCTAATTTATGAAGGGACGCAGGATGCGATTCGCGTGTATCCTAAGGTTGGATTCCAAAGGATTTCTGAGGTTGAATTCTACCGTTTAAGGCTGCTTCCACCCATTGCGGCAGAGATAAAACCGGTGAAAAAAAAGATCCGTTATATCGGAAGAGGAATAATAAATCTGGCACAGTATTATCTCTCATTGCTCCGCATTGGTTATGAAGTGGGTCATTCGCTTGAATTTTTTCCCTTTACTTTGGCACTGTATCCATCCTACCCACCGAGAAATGAGTGTATTTCAAATTTCCCGAGTAAAGAGACTCTTGACTGGCTTTCACGCTGTCCAGGCCTATATTCAAAAAATTACCTTATAAAAAAAGGTGGTATATGTAGAGGCACTCTTTTTGTCTATATTAAGGATCATGGTGGATTCAAGACCGGGAAAATTGTTCATATTCCTGAAATGGGTAAGAATCCTTCCAGTTGGACCGGAGTTCTTTCGTTTGCGGAAGCATTCTTGCGCCGGCAGGGATGCCGGTGGATAAATATATGTGTGCATCACCCAACATTAAAGGCTGTTTTGAAGAACAAAGGATACAGTAAACTAAACTCCCGTAAAATATGGATTTTAGATCCCAAAAGCTATTTTTCAGATAAAACATGGCATCTCACCTATATTGAAGGTGATCATGGTTTCAGGGGGGTTTAATGTTAAGCGCGAGAAAGCTGGGACAATACGAAAGGACGAAATTGTATGATTTTTGTTTTTACCGTTGATACTGAATGGGACCGAAAACCCGATAAAAACAGAAACGTAACAGTTCGCAATCTTGCAATGCTTCCGCGACTTCATGAGATCTGTGTCGATGCAGGTGTCCGGCCGACATATATGTGTGCATACGAAGTGATTGCGGACAAGGAGTTCTGTAAGTTTGGAAAGGCCGTAATAAAAAAGAATGAAGGTGAGATTGGTACCCACTTACACCCGTGGACTAATCCGCCTTTTTTTCTTGACCTAGGAGAAAGATTGTCGCGAACCCCGTTTCCACATGAGTATCGATTGGATGAATTTGAAGAAAAACTGTTTTATCTTAAGCGAGAACTTGAAAAACGTTTTGAAAGGCAAAGGAGTTATCACGCGGGGCGTTTTGGTTTCATTCCTGAGCATGTATCAGTTCTGAGCCGTGCAGGGTTTGTTGTTGATTCTTCTGTTACCCCTCATGTCTCGTGGAAGAATGTCTCAGGTTTAAAAAAAAATTCTGGGCCTGACTTTTCAGATTTAAGCGCAATGCCTTTTATCTGGAAAACTCGGAATGACAGTCGATTGGATATACTAGAAGTCCCGGTGAGTATTTTAATCGCCTACCCATTTTTGTATAAGATCGTCCGTCAATTTATGGGAAAGAATATAGCCAGGTGTTTTGGTATGCACCCTTTATGGCTTCGACCTCTACCTCAAACGATAAATTATCTGGAAAAAATTGCATCTCTTGGGACGAAGCAAAGATATCCTGTACTTTGTATGATGATGCATTCAAATGAACTTGCACCGGGATGTAATCCGTATTTTAATACGCAAGATAAGGTTGAACTACTCCTGAAAAGACTCAAAACATTTTTTATTTTTCTGCAAAAAGGCGGCGTAGAATTTTTAACCCTTACTGAGTTTGCCGAAAAGTATAAACCCGATATCCATAAGCGCATTGCACAATAAGCAATTGCACAAATTAATATTTACAAGTCTGAACCATATCTGACTTTAATGGTCATAGGATAGTTACTACCTCAATCCAACCCCAACCCAGATTGATCACTGATATGTAGCTGAAAAATAATGGTGTTTAATGCCGCCCTCAAGATGTTTAATGAAGTATTGTATACCTAGGGAAGATGTTCTGCCTGCATGACAGAAAGTTGAGGACATATAACACTCATATTTTTATCCTCTTAATTTTGTATTTGAATATGAACCGTTACGATTACATAATTTCTTTAATTGTTTCGCGATAGATAACATCTCTTTCCTCCAAACCTTTCCGCATAAATGCCACACACTCTGGGAATTTACCCATATATTCCGGCGGGGATATCCCCTTATGAGCATAGAGCCCATCAGCGATCATTCGCAGGGCGACTGTGGCTGTATAACCGGTAGTTCGAGCCATTGAGATTACATCAGTATCCGGGCAGTACTTATCATACATATCAATTGTGTATCTCATTTTCCGTCCATTTTTTATTCCCTCAATGATGGACTGAAAAATAGTAATATCACCCTCTCCCTGTTTCAGTTTCCAGTTGGGAAACAATACCTGTGCGGTCATTTCAAGGGGACTTGTCTTCAAACCCTTGATCTCGATACTCTCTTCTTTCGAAAAGAATCCCAGCTTCCGTAATATAGCCATTTTCTCAATGTGACCGGGATATCGCAATGTCTTCTCTTTCAGATTGGGGGCATCAATGGTCGTGGCCAAAGTTCTCAATCCATCGGTATTGAATGCTTCAAGCGTACCGATTTCAGGAAAGAAAATATACTCTGGATCGGATAACGCGGGGCGCACCACCTCAAATCCGTTCTCGATATAGCGGGCAGGGCGAATATACTCCTCGATGACATCGATGGGTGAAAACACGGCTTTGTATTCGCTGGGCCATTCCCTGATCTCGGGCAGTCCGCCCACATAGGTTAGTACACTCTCAACTTTATCAAGATTTCGTACCACATTCATAATCAAAGCGCTACCCATACCGGGATAGACTCCGCAGTCCATGATCATGGTTACGTTATTCTCTTTGGCCATCTGATCAAGTTCAAAAGGATCTTCCTCATAAAAAGCGATACAGGCACAGTTCTTCCCGGCTTTTATGATAGCTTTCGCTGTTTCAAATCCCATAAAACCCGGGACAGCATTTACGACAAGGTCATAGTTGCTCACAAGAGCGGTCACATCTTTCGGGTTTGACAAATCCTTTTGGAGGGTCGACAATTCAGGGCATTTAATTTTTATACTGTTCAAAGCATCCTTGCTGTAATCGGCAACTGTTACTTCAAATCTTTCATCTCTATTTAAATCGATTGCCATTGGCGCACCGACCAGTCCGGCACCTAATACGATAACTTTCATTATTTCACCCAAATTCTTTAATTGATTTACTGATTAATAGATGTACGGAAATTCCTGATTAGAATTTGCTGTTTTACCTCACCTGGATTCTAATATAAATCCTGGTTGTTGTTTATTACTTATGCGTAATACGGAGGGGTGAAGCGGTGGGATTATAATCCAGAAAAAAGATTAATGAAATTAACAGATAGAGAAGAAGGGTCAACAAAATCGCCAAATCGGTCCTTTAATTTTCTCCTTTTCACGCAAAATAGTACTATACTGAAAATTCAAAAGCAAATTGAATTTCTAATTTTCGCATTTAGTTTTAAAAGTGAAATCAGTACCAAAACCCATACTTTTTTGGTACTCCCCGACCTTCAAATCCCCAAAAACGTCTACTCCATTTTAATTATGGGAATAGGGTGTAAAAATGGTGGTTTATGAGGAGAAATAATATATTTGTATATTTATTTGCTTTATAGGAGGACAAAATGAACAAGTTACTCAGTCATATTCCTTTTATAATTATCATTTCTCTATTAATTGTTATAAACGGTTGCGGATTGTTAGATCTCAATTCAACTACAGACGTTAGTGAGAAATCAGGTGTTATCGCATTAAAAGTAGTTGTTCAAACGACCACTGATTCTAGAACTAGTACATTCCCGGTTTTGGGTAGTCAGCTACAGATTGATCAAGCATTTATTGCAGTTAATAGTATTGTTATTGAAGAGAATTCCAGCGAGAACGACCAGGATGATTTCGAAGAAGAAGATCAACCTGGATACGATGGTGAACAGGATGGTGAGCACGATGACGGTGATAATGATTCTGATGATGATGTGCAATCCGGATTTGATGGCGAGCAGGAAGGTGACAATGATGATGGTGATGTAGATGAGGATGAAGATGACGATATCGTGCTGCTCGGACCATTTACAATTGACATAAGCGAAGGTGAAGTAGAAATTGCCGTGGTTGAGGTGCCTGTTGGCATATATAGGAATGTGGATTTTACATTTTCACCATCAATCGAAACTTCCTTTAACGGAAATTCAATTCTTATAAGTGGTATTTTCTTTCCTGATGATGGCACTGAGACTGCTTTTACTTTATCTTCCCAGTTTGAAGATGAAATACAGACCGAAATTGCCAATGGCGGAATTGTTGTAGATGCGAATACTACAACGTCTATTGTTGTAATATTTGATCTGGTTGATTGGTTTCGCAGTGTTGATTTTTCAACAGCAGATATTACTGATGGGCAGCTGCTCGTGGACAACGTAAACAACATTGAACTTTTGGCTACTTTCGAAAACGCCCTGGAACAGACTGTTGACGCAGGTGAACAGGATAAAGATGATGACTCCGATGATCAGGACCCATCATATAATTGCAGTATTACTGTTCCCGAGCCGGAACCATTGGATCTTTTCTCATTAGCTTTGATAACTGTTGATCAAGCTGCACAGTCTGTTTTGGCTGCCTATTCTGATGCCACTATTGTAGAAGTTGAACTGGATAACGAAAATGGATGCTTGGTATACAGTATCGAATTAAGCAATGGTCTGGAGGTAAAGGTGACGCTGGCACCGGTGATATTGTTTATGTTGAAACTGATGGATAATGATTAATTGTAAAACGAACAGTTGAGGATCAAGTAATTTCTTAGAATCCCCAGCTCCAAAGCCCCAAAAACGTCTGATGCATTTTAATAAAGAAATGCTGGGTTAAAAACGATGGGGGTAATCAAGAATACCGTCCCGGCAGATCCTCCCATCAGCTATGCGTAGTCCTTCGTAATGTTGATCCCAATCAGGCCGGATTACCATGTTTTCAGGGCTTCACCTCCTCGCTCAGAATGTCCAGGTAGCGCGTTCCGTAGCCTTCATATTCCATCCCGGCGGTATAATCCATCCCCGTGGGGCTGTCATCCGTGCTGGTAACGGCGGCGGAGGCTAAGGGTTCGATCTGGGTGTCCTCGTGCCATTCGTTCCAGGAAGTCACCAGGAGCATGTTGCCCATCTCCGGGTTCACCAGTTCCTTCGCGCCCTGGACCATGGTCCGGAAGAGTGAGCCGAATTCGGCGGAGTCCGAGAGTTTGCGCGACAGGGGTCCGTGACCGCTACGAACCGCCGTGTCGTTAAAGCCCGGGGTCGTACCTGGTACGAAACCAGTGCCCACGCTTTCCGCCATGTACTTCCAACCGGCCTGTTCCGTATAATAACGATCCACCGAGAACTGGGCGGCATAGCCCGTGGCGCCCATGCTACCATAAACGTCATAGTTGCACACAGCGTCCAGCAGGGCTAGCTCATCGGCCGTGGAAGGTGGCCCGCCGAAGACATGGTCCCCCACGATGAATATCTCGTAGCCCGCGGCTGTTGCTGCTGCGCGGATGGTACTCATGCTATTGGCCAGGGTGCCATAATAGCCCATGACCTGGGTGAGATAGATGAAGAGCACTGGTTTACCGTCAATATGGAGATAATTGGGATGGTCGAAATAGTTCTCGGTGATGTAGCTGATGTCCGGGTCAAGATTCGTATAATGGCTGAAGTTGTCCGTTCGACCGCTGGCCTCATAGAACAGGGCGATCTGCATATTCCCCAAGTTGCTATGAGGCAGGATATGATCCAAAAGGGTACCGTCTTCCATGGAACCCGGTCCCCACCAACTGGTCACCCAGAGATCGATGCCGGCATCCCGGCTCCATTCCAGGTGTTGGTCGATGACGGCAGCCTCGCGGTCATCGTACTCCCCCAGTTCGGGCAACTGCGGCGGCATTAGACGTTTCCGCAGGTACTGACCGCCGTGGAAGTTCTCGTGGTACCAGGGATAGTAGAAAACGCCCACGGTATAGGACTCGCCCTGGGTAACGACGTAATGTAGAGTAGCGGTGTTGTTATTCTCCCGGAATTCTTTAATAATGTTTTCAATATCCACGGTGACGGTGTTCTGGGAGTTCTGGGCCACGTCCAGGGTGATGCTGCGGCCCACGGTGAAGGTCTCCCCTGGCACCAGTTCCGGAACCTCGAAAATTTCACCCTCGGTTTCGCCGCCGATCCTGAAGGTCATGTCGTTTATACCGGCTGTTGCGCCACCGCTGTTCACCACAGTGGCATTGAAGGTGATCTCGTCAATGGTAGTGGGGTTGGAAGGTGTAAAGGTGAGGTCCGTAACTTCCAGGTCGGGCAGTTCCGCATCCTCCTCGCAGTCGCAGTCGCAGGAGACAAGAAAACTAATCAGGACAACTAAAATCGAAAGATATAAAGGATGAGATGAATTCATGGTTGCCTCCATTTTCATTAAGCTCAAGGTCGCAGACAGATTACTCCAACATCTTCAATGTTAAATTTTCAATCCCTCTGTATATTCACCCCGCGGCGTGATATCTCACTTAATGGGGAGCCCAAATCCAATCAAGACCTCAACCACATTCAACCTGTCACCAGCCCCCATTGTTTGGACCACTTCTTAAGTTAAACATTTTTGATTCAAAATTATTATCTTCAACCCTGTAATCACGCTTATTAGAAAACTACCATATAATTAAGTGCCCGATCAACTATTGACCGGAAAATAAACCCGGAAAGTGGTACCCTGACCAAGTGCACTTTCACACTCAATATAGCCATCGTGCTGCTTTACCAGTCCGTATACCATTGACAGCCCCAGCCCGGATCCTTTACCGACTTCCTTAGTGGTGAAAAATGGTTCGAAAATTTTCTTTTGTGTCTCCTCATCCATTCCATGGCCGGTATCGGCGATTGATAAAATAATATAATCTCCGGGCACCAGTCCTTCACGCAGTTGGCAGTAAGCCAGGTCCACTGAGATGGGTTCAGTCATAATAATAATATCGCCACCATCCGGTAACGCGTCGGCGGCATTCAGATAAAGGTTGGTCAGGATCTGGTTGATAGCATTAGTATCACCTGATATCAAACCAATCTTATCTGACAGACTGGTTTTAATGTCTATGTTCTCACTGATAGCTTTGCCAATAATGATTTTAGCGTCATTAATTACCTGATTCAAATCAATAGTTTTTCTCTGGAGAATCTGCTTTCGACTAAAAGCGAGTAATTGTTGAACTAATTTCGCTGCTTCCTCACTGCAATCGATGATGCCATGAAAATAGCGTAGCAACCTCGTATCATCTGATAAATTTTTTAAGCCCCGTTCCGCATAGCCGATGATCCCACACAGCTTATTATTAAAGTCATGGGCGATTCCCCCGGCCATTTGTCCTACCGTTTCCATTTTCTGAGCCTGCTGTAACTGTAATTCCAGACGGCGCTGTTCCTGTTCATGGCGCTGTTTTTCAGTAAGATCACGGCCTACTAAAACCATCCCAGTCCGGTCACCGGCAGCATCTCGCATTACCGAAATGGACAGTGATAGCGGTACACTGTCACCATTCCGATCAATAAATTCAATCTCCAGATCCCGGATAGTATCGATATGTTCATTGAATACTCGCTCCAGGGCAGAATTAGTTCGCAGGGGATTATTAAAAAATAATTTCGATACCGACTGGTCAATCAAATCTGACTCTGTAAATCCCAGAATTTTCTCGGTGGCATCGTTGGTTTTCATTATGATCCCATCGGTATTGGCTAATATAACACAATCATCCATAGTTGCCAGAATATTATCAGCGGCGGTGGTAGCGGTAACGGCAAATAGATCATATTTCCACATGGCATAACCGATCAGAGTTGATTCCACCACTAAACCGATCGAATCCAATTCTGGAATATTTACATTAAACAGTGGAGATATCAATAATGTGATATAGCCCAAAAAAATGGATATACATATGCCCAGCAAGACGAACAATGCCTGCTTTCTATGGATTTTTCTGGTAGCTTTCCGATAATAATCGTAGCTGATTAGTAGGGTGGATATGGAAAGTAAAACAATCCACAAAGCAAGCATTGAATCCAGGTTAGTAACTATCGTATAATCGATAATCCAGCCCCAGTAATAATGAATAATTTCTATTTCCACGTTTCCAAACAGGTGCCCTGTCAAAAAGAGCGATGGCGGTCCATAGATCAGTATATAAATCAGTTTATTAGTCAGTAATTGTCTTTTACCAGTGAAGATAAGTATGAAATGCAATTCTACCGGTAAAAGGAAATACCAAATAAGACTGGCATTTGCCCAGAATTTAGCGCTGGAATAGCTTTCGGCCAGGAGCATGCCAAATTCGGTAAACAGGACCCAGGAAAAAATCATATTTAATATAAAAAAGCTGCGGTTCAAGCGACTTTTCGGCTTCTGGAATAAGGCTATACCACCAACAACCGCGGATATTGTGGCCGCAACCAGCGATGGAAATGCAAACAGATTCATAATCTGTTAAATACTCCAATCATAAAGGTTGAATTTAATGAATAAAAGAATTGACAAAAACTTTTCCACAAGGGAATAATCGACGCATTGCATCATAAAGAAATATTAACGAAGCATTTTTTTTAAACCGGTCGTTGCCTTCCTGACTAGTCGGAATTACCGAAAAAATTAGGCGTACACGATCGTGGCAAGATTACCGAGGAACAATGGAGCCCCACGGATTCAGCCTACTCCGCCGCCTGCCAATCGCCTGTCTACCGAAGCCGTAGCGCAGGTAGGAAGTCCCCGATTTTAGGGGCGAAGATTGTGATGGTCTACCAAAACAGTTGTGCAAGTAAGAAATAGCCTCAGCTACGAAAGCCGTGCATCCAGAGCTTTCTACGCAGGTGGGTAAATATTTTTTATGCTTATAGGGAAAGGCCGGGTAAATTGTGCAACTTTCACACCTGAAAATGAAACTTTTGAGGTAGTAATTACACCCGTAAATCGAATTTCCGCTGTCCCACTAATCTGTATAGCTGTTATTATGCTATCCGGTTTCGGGCAAGCCGCCTCCTGGCAGGTTATTTTAACATCAGGGGAGAAATTTCACCGGGTTGAACAATTATATCTAAATGAAACAACATTATATCTAATGTCATATGGAATATCCTCGGGCGAACTACCAATTCCGGTCTATGTAGGCGATATAAAATCGATCAAGCGTATAAGACATAATCGCTTCCTGGGCTTATCGTGCAGCGGCTATCTCGGTTGGCTATTCGGTGGATATCTATACAATGATTTAGCAAAATCAGACAATCATCAGAGATATTCGGTCGAAAATGCTACCGCACTGGGAATACTGTCCGGATTAATACTGGGCCGGTTGGTTTGCGTGAGTAAAACCCGTCTGCGGCACATGACAGTTGAGGAACGGAAATTAGTTATTCATGAAATATTATTCCTTGATAGTCTCTAAAAGCAATCTCAAAATGAAAAGTAATAATTCATTCTCGTACGGTCAAAATGGGGAACTTCTGTTAGGCTAAATATTTGAATATTTTCTTTCTTTAGTAATAATGTGGCGTCGAAAATCACCTACAGAAATGGAATTTAATACAATCAGGGTTATGATCAGGATCTATTGCCAGCAGCATCATGAACCGGAAAATGAATTATGCGCTGATTGTTCTGATTTGCTGAACTACGCCGCAGATCGGTTGGATAAATGTCCTTTTGGTGAAAAAAAACCAACTTGCGAAAATTGTACGATCCATTGCTATCAGCCTTTCCGCCGCGAGCAAGCCCGGAAAGTAATGCGTTTTGCCGGACCCCGGATGATGTGGCGGCATCCGATTCTGACAATTATCCACCTGATCAAAGTTCGGAATGAAAAACGGAATACCCTCTGACTGACTTCTGAGATACAAAGTATCCAAATTCTCCTACATCTATTTGATTTATAATTGAATACCGCTAATTTAGGGTTGGATGGAAAAACAATTAAGCTCAATTCGCGCGGAGAAATAATGAAGAAGACCACAATTTACGGCATATTAAGTATATTATTTCTAATTAGTTGCCAAATGTCAAAAGAAGCACAGGAGGAGAAATTCCTGTCTACAATAGATTCATTTTATCAAGCAATTAATTCCGGAAACAAGACGGCTCATGCCGATCTGTTTGCGGATGACATCATTTTCATGCCTGATGCCTGGGTAATATCGCAAGGCGCTGACGCTAAAGAATCAGTGAAAAAAGAAACCGGTTACCTGTTTCGGATCAAGGAACTGAACCGGCTGGATTACGGAATCAGCGGCGATATTGCCTATACCGTCAATGAATACTACTACACCTGGCATCAGGAAGCTGATCAACCAGAATGGCATAAAACAAAGAATGTGCATGTCTGGCGTCTCCAGACCGATGGCTCCTGGAAACTGCACGTTGATATCTGGAATTCTACACCGGGTGAATAAATTATCTCAGATTCAATCTACCTAAAACCTTAATGACAGACAGGTCAGCCCACCATCCATTTTCTGCATCTCAGTTATTTCTAATTCGTGGACCGGTAGTCCTAAGGTTTTAATCTTAGCCGTGGTTCTGGGAAATCCGGCTGGAACCAGCAGATTATCGTTTACCCATAATGTATTAGCAGCATACTGCTCTTGCGGGTCGATAATAATTTTATGATATGCTTCCCAGGCCCGGTTTCCGGCCAGTTCACTCGTCACCAGAATTGTATCGTTGCCGATATAATTCACACTGGATTTCAAATGGAGACCGGCACTTACCGGTATGGCTTGGCAATTATAATTCAAAGGTGTTAGTATTTTAGACAATTGATTAAAACCGGCTCGGTCAGTCCGGTCCGTTAAACCGACAAATACATTTCTTCCAATGGTGAGCACATCACCGCCATCCAGAGTTCCCGGCAGATCGATATGAACAACTTTCCGGTAATTCGCCAGGACCGCTGCCATCAATTCCGCTTCTCCCTGGCGGCTTGGTGCACCGGGACGCGTAATGAGAGCCAGCTCCGGGAACACCACCGCTGTATCCTCTACAAAATGTGCATCGGGAAATTCCTCCGCCGGCGCTAATACCTCAACCTTCAGTCCCAGCCGGATCAGCAATTCCACGTATTGTCCATGTTGGCTTAATGCTTTACCATACTCAGGTGGACCAAGGTTGGCAGTAGTCAATCCACGACTCAATTCTGCCGATGGTGTTCGTGTTATGGCGGTTGTAATCAATTCAAGCCTTCACAGCGGTTTTTCGTCCGTTATCATATTTAAAAATTACGGCTCACTAGTCAGAACGGAAACAGGCGGAATTGAGGTTGATTATCTCCTGGAAAACATTACCGTGTCAGGAAAAATTTACCCGATTGAAACGTAGTTCACCGTTTAAATCGAGTGCAAATTGTATAACACTAGGCTTGTGTTCACCGGTTAATCCAAATTTAAAAAATGGCATTATCTTTGCGATGATTGAATCTAATCGGTTTTAATGCTGCCGATCAGCAATTAATGTAGACTCAGGAATCAGAACTAATAAGCATTACTGAAACGGATGTGAATCAATGATATTAAATACCTATTTAAAACTAATCAAATTACATCTGAATTTGCAGGTTCAGCGACTCAGCCATAAACTGGATAATTTAAGAAACCGTCTGGCAATGTCGATCTGAACCGGTAGGAAAATATATAAACAAGTTTACCCAACCGGGAGGTTGCTCAGTCATTTGCGGTCTCCGTTTTTCACTATTCTGGAGTTAACTAAATACTACTAACATTTCTCACTCCAAAACGTGATTTGAACACCTCCACCGGTTTGTAAATCCTCCATCCTGCCTGTGCTCCGATGAATCGGAGCTATGGTAAGCAGGTAATCCTCTTAACACTTTATATTCAGTAAAAAGGTAAATCCTGAAAGGATGTAATGATTACAGCTATTTATACAATATAAGCGCAAACCCTGAAAGGGTGAAATATAAATCACTAACATTTCTTCAAAATGAATTCTTTCAGATTCTCAATAACCATTGACATCTCCTAAAACACCCTCCTTGTACTTTTGTCTTGATCTGCCTGCGCTAAAGCTTCGGTAGACAGGTACAAAAGTACCAAAAAATCAAGACCGGTATAAAAATGTTGCTAAAATTCAACGAAAATACCTAAAAAATAAAAACTCACTT
>JABMQW010000046.1 GCA_013203115.1 Fidelibacterota bacterium | reverse complement strand
TTTTTTGTATAAATAGCTAAAATCATTACATCCTTTCAGGATTTATCTTTTTTCCGAATATAGAGCCCCATACCTGCGTGCCGAAACGCACTTCGGTGTGAAGGCACGGGTAAACCATGTATGAATGTGACGTGGTACCCAAAATTTACGCCCTGTGGGGCGACATCCCGATCCGGGGATGAATTTTGGAATTCATCCATACCTAAAAGACGTGGTATTCTTTTTATCGGGATAAAGTGTTGAAGGGATTACCTGCTTACCATAGTACCAGCACAGGCAGGATGGAGGATTTACAAACCAGCGGGGGGCGTCAAATCACATTTTGAAGTGATAAATGTTAGTTAAATACTAAACCAGATTGGATTTGTCAGACATATTCTACCCGTCGTGGTGGTCAATTCCGTCCGGATATACCCGGATTTCGGTGCGGGTTGATTGGTTAGTATAAGTTTATCAAGGTATAGTTCTTCAGTCCAAGTTTTGGTATGGATTATCTTTTCAGATTCTGTACCAATGATACCCTGATAAATCATAACTTGTTTTAGGGCACCGAACTCTGGTGATGAATGACATTCCAGTGCCAGCTCAAATTTTTTAGCGGACAGATTATCACCGGTCTGGAATTCATGATCAGCACTCTGAGCCGTCTGGGTGACGGCCGGACCATTGGTGACAATACACCTGCCCAGCGTTAGTTGGCTGAGTATATTTTCCAACTGGGGTTCACTATTCCGGAGCACACCGGTGCGCCATTGGCCTAATATCTGATCACGGCGGTAATGTGTGGTAAGCATGGGAATCCTGATCTGGTGAAAATGATTAAAATTGCCGTGGGCATCATTACCGGCATAGATAAAGCAGCGCTTACCCGTGAGTAATATTGTTACCCAACTATCGATCATATCAGGGTTTAAATAACCATTGATCACCTGCAGACCGGTAAGGCCGGGTAACTGCAGGTCAGCGGATTCCCAGCGTCCCCGGTTTAACAGCAATGTTTGAAGAAAGGGAGAAATCATGAAGGGATGAGCGGCAATCGCCAGGGCGTTTTTATCCAAAATACTGAGAACTTCGGTGATGCTATGTTCCGACCTGGTATGTAACCATTGCTCGGCGCTATCGCCGGAACCCGGGATGAAATCCGGATGATTGAATATGAGAAAATGTACATTCTTTCCTTTAGTATTTCGAACGGTTACTTCCTCAGCGGGAAGCAATACCGGTCCAGGGGAAGTATTGATTTCAGCGATTTCCCGCCGGGACTGGTGCCATTTCCTGAGATCGGGATCGTTTTCACTCCAGGAACCAAGTTTATCATCCAGATCATAGGAATGATCGGTGATGGCAACGAAATCCAAACCCAGGGCTGCCGCGGTTGCCTTGGTAGCTTTCAGTGGCGCACCGTACTCTACGAAGTCTTCCGTATAAGCACTGTGATAATGCAGGTCGCCCCAGAAATAATCGTCTGATCCCGGCAGGGGGTCGTCAGCCAGTCTGGTAACCAGGGGAAAAGCAGGGGAGGTGGAAACATTGTGGTTCCGGGCGGTTTTTACCCGGCCATCAATTTCGTAAAGGAAGTCCACCATGATCCGGATTTGACCGGACAGATCGCCGGTGTCGATTTCCACAATATCCTCGAACCAGGCGCTTGACAGAACCTGACTGTAGTTTTTTTCTCCAATGCGCTGCTGATCCCGGTCATCGATTAAGGTGAAGCCAATTTTACGCAAAGTAATGGGGAATCGATGGGCATCTTTAACCAGGATCGTGAGGGGTAGTTTCCGACCCGGTACCAAACGGTGGGGTGCATCGGCCAGAATCTCCGGCTCGCGTTTGAAATAGCGACTGAAAGGGAAAAAGCGAAAACGGTAATGCATCTCTAAGTAGCCGAAGACGATTAGTCCAACCGCAGTCAACAAAGCTACGGGTACTTCCGGTGCAGGTAAGTCAACCATCGTTAGATACACCGTCGGTTACAACGCTGAACGATGTAACCAGTGGAAAGATGATTTTTCTTTAATGATTTTCGATAAATAGTGACTACTCAATTTCAGCTAACAGGATTGAATTGAACATCAATTTATACGAGACACCGGTCGAAGCCCGAAATTGAGGATTGAAGGCGAACAGAACCAGTTGTCCCCGGCCTTTTTTCAGCCAGATGATTCCGGCTTTGTTACCCATTTTTTCTTCGTTCTCACAATATCCACTTAACAGAATATCAGTCTCCGGGAACTTTCCGATGACCCGGCGATCCATATCAAAATTGGGAAAGGAAGTTGAAAAAACCGGATTACCGCGCGAGAAAACACCGATTTCCGGTTCCATTCCTAAGGTAATCGGATGATCCTCAAGTAGCAGGATTTTAAGAAGCGAACCGGGGCAGTACAATCCGGCTTTACGCACTTTTTCAGAGATATCTTTAAACGGGAGTTGGAATTCCTCAACCTCTTCTTTGCCGCGTTTGATTTCAAGTTGGCCGGTGAATAACTTGGTGGAACGGCCCCAGGCGATGATAATGCCACCACCATCCAGGAAGGTCATGAGCCGGGTTTGGCCTTCATCACCGATCCCTTTGGTAAATTCCGGCGGATAGGCGCTGATATAATACTCATCGTCGGATTTATATTTACCTTTTTCCAAAACTGATTTATTCTCATTAGGAAAAACGACCACATCGTATTTTTTTGCAAAATCAGTTTTTTCGAAGTCACCAGGACGCACGACCTGATAGGGTAAACCATAGGTATCAAACACATAGCGGGTCCAACCGGCGTCCATATCATGGAAATAACTCTCGACCAGGGCAATTCGTGGTATTTCAAGTGTTGTGGTTTTTACATTCTTCGATTTCTCAATAAATACGGGCGCTACTACCAGTCCATCAAACAGCTCCGCTAGTTTGGTTTTTTTCTTTTTATCCCAGTAGATTAAAAAACTACCTTTTGGAACTGTCAGATCATCGAAATTAATAGATTCCTGTAATCGATCCACTTTCAAACCGGCCTTTTTGGCTTTGAAAGCCGCCCGGTAGCTTTCATTGTAATTGGCAGTCAGCAGGGCGGCCCAAAATTCACCGGGATCATTTGATTTAAGATTAAAGGGAGCAGCGATCATTCTCATTTCCGGTTGCTGATCCGGTAGATAATTTATTTCAATTGCTGTTACTCCTTTATGGAGGGGCAGGGACCAACTGGTGATATCATAGGGCTTAATGATCTTTCCGCCGGGGGTATAATGGCGGACCGGAAAGACTTGGGCTTCCATAACCTCCTTGATAAACGGCCGATAGGGCTGAGCCAGGGGGATAATCAGATCACCTTCCTGATATACACGGTTAGCGGATATGAAAGAGTGCGTCAATTCAAAAACGGATATGCCGTGCTCGACAAGCAGATTCACTAGATTGACGAATTCACTGGCATCGTGTTGTTCCTGCGGTAGAATATAGTAATAGGGCGGCTGTGATTTACCACGCTCGACTTCCTGGCGGCAATGGGTGTTGCGAAATGCCAGGATCTCCTGTCGGTGCAGAGCGGAAGTTTTTAGCAGCGACATGGTAGAAACAATTTCATATTCAACGATATCACTCAGTTTCCACCAGCCACCGGGCCAGGGCAGCGGCATATTAATACTTTTTTTATATTCCGATAACCCTTTGCCGTAGGCAGTAAGTTCGGTTGGTTCGATAAAGATCGGTGTGGCATATTTCACGCTGGCCGCTTCGGTCAGGAGACCGATTACACCTTTCCAATTGCAGGTTTCGGTGGAACCGGGCCAGTAGTCATCAAACAAGTAATGCTGTGATATCCCGGCCAGACCGGCTTCAGTCATATCGGTGGCCAGATTGGAGCCTAGGACCCAGGTCCAGTTCCATAGACTTTCATTCACGTTTTCGGCAATCGGATCGTGCATTGGGGGGACGAAATAACGAGGACCCCGTGATCCCATCTGGTGTTTTTCCACCATTATCTGGGGATACCATTCGGTGTTATAAAGTCTGGCTATCGCTTTGTTATCCGATTGGGTCAGGGTCACAAAATCACGGTTATTATCATGGCCAACATATTTATGATAAATGCCCGGCATCGAACTGCCTTCATATTTTGTACCCTTATATTTTTTATAATGATTGACTACCATGTCCATACCATCGGGATTGTGGCAGGGAACCATCATGTAGACCACCTTGTCTAACCAATCCATAACCTGGGGATCAGTAGTGGTTACGAGGTCGTGGGCAATAATTGGGGCGGACTGGGAGGGACCTACCTCACCGGAATGCATGGAGAGAGCAGCCATAAAAAATACTTTACCATTTTTCAGCAGGACTTCGCGCTGGTCATTTGGAATTTCCGGATCCAATGCCAGTCGTCGATTAATATCCCGCAGATTTTCTAGATTGTTGATATTCGCTGCTGTTGAGAAAAAGGCGCAATACATTTTGTGGCCTTGGGGTGACTCACCGATTTCCCGCAAATCGAGCCGGGGAGATTCAGCCGCGAGTTTTGTTAAATACGTAATCAATTCTTCGTAGTCCAGCAGCATCCGGTCCGACCCGGGCTGAAATCCGAAATACTGGCTGGGTGAAATAACTTCGGCGTTAGCCGGAACCGTGCTCAGGTACAACAAGACTAGTAAAACGCTGAAAAAAGTGATATGATAATTGGGTTTGGAAATAGACCTTTTCATGACAATTTCATCCTGTATTTAATTACCGCTAACAATACCTTCCTGCTGGTTTGAATCATTGTAAAAATTAGGGTATTCTATTCCGGTTTCCATCTAAAAATATTTTCTAATTTTCATGTGGAGCCCCCCTGTTTCAGCCTGGCAGCCGTAGCTTTCTGCGTAGGCAGGTAAAAAAACACAGCTGTCATCCTGATCCCGGCTTGCCGGGAGAAGTATACCTACCGTATTGAAATGTAGGTAGGGATCTCTGACCTCAGTCTTGCACCCAGCCTTCGTTTGAGATACTTCTCCCCCTGCCCGTCGTATCCTGACTTGTCGGGAGGAGACGGGTATATTATTAGTTCGGACAATTTCCAATTAATTAAATTAATCTGACCGGATTGCTCTGTAATTTTGCCGCAATGAAAATCATTGCTATCGAACCAAATAGTACGGGAGCCGAATTGGAACTGCAACCCGGTGACAATCTGAAGGCCATTGATGGGAAAAAAGTTCGCGATATTATCGATTATCGTTTCCGGATTACCGCGGAGGAAGTAGTTCTGCGAATCGACCGTGGTGATGAGGTTATTGAATACAATCTGGAAAAGGAATACGATGACGATCTGGGGCTTTCTTTCGAAGACCTGAAGATTAGAAAATGTGCCAATGATTGTATTTTCTGTTTTGTCGATCAAAATCCAAAGGGAATGCGGGCAGCGCTGTATTTCCGGGATGGTGACTACCGGTTATCGTTTCTCCATGGCCATTTTGTAACCCTGACCAATATGGGCAAGCAAGAACTACAGCGGGTCGTTGAGCAACGGATGACACCCTTGTATATTTCAGTCCATGTTACTGATCCAGCTAAGCGGAAAGAAATGTTCTTGTATGGCAAGGATGACAAGCTGCTGGATAAGCTGGAGTACCTGACTTCCAACGGGATCGATCTCCATACCCAGATCGTCCTTTGTCCCGGCTGGAACGATGGGGAATTCCTGGAACGAACAGTGGCTGACCTGCATCGTTTTTTACCAGGAATTTTATCGCTGGCAATTGTACCGGTTGGTCTCACCAAGCATCGCGACGGGTTACCTTTCATCCCGGCTGTAGATGAAGCTTATGCCCGCGAGTTTATTCCACTGGCTTATGATTTGGACCAGCTGTACCGTGATCCCGAGGGCGAGCGGCTGGTATTTCTCAGTGATGAATGGTTCATCCGGGCGGGCGTCAAACTACCCGATTCTGGTTATTACGGTGATTTTTCCCAGGTCGAAAATGGTGTGGGGCAAGTGCGCTACTTTTTTAATCAATGGTCGGATGAAATCAGGCAGGTCGACACATATCTGCGCCGCCCAATTAGAATCACCATCGGTTCGGGTAGATTGATTGAACCAATCTTCCGGGATCAATTCATTCCGGAACTGAATTTGATCGAAAATCTGACAGTGGAGTATATACCAATCGTCAATAAATTTTACGGTGATTCGGTTCAAGTAACCGGCCTGTTGACGGGACAGGATATCGTAGCGCAATTAAAGGATCGTGATTTGGGAAAAATGGTCATCTTCAGTGAACGAATTTTGAGTGAAACCGGCGTTGTGACCCTGGACGATTTGGATTTAGTGACGATGTCCGACCAATTGGGTGTTCCTGTCAAAGTTGTTGGTGACTCTCCTGTGGAATTTTTTGAGGTGCTCCGCAATGGCTAAGCCTTTAATCGCGATTGTCGGTCGGCCCAACGTGGGCAAATCGACGCTATTCAACCGTTTGCTGCGGGAGCGCCGGGCAATCGTCGATGCCCAGGAAGGGATCACCAGGGACCGGGTATACGGTGACGTCGAGTGGAATAACCATTACCTGACTTTCGTCGATACGGGTGGTTATATCCCGGCGGATATGGATATTTTTAATGCCGCCGTACGCAAACAAGCCCAGGTGGCGATCAGTGAAGCTGACCTGGTTGTCTTGATGGTGGATGGCCGGGTAGCGCCCACAGCCAGTGATATAACCCTGGCCCAGTTTGTCCGGGAAACGGGGAAACCCAGTTTGTTAGTGGTGAATAAATGCGATTTCTTACAGCAGGATGAGCAGATACACCAGTTCCACGAGTTGGGTCTCGAGCATCTGGTTCCCATTTCGGCTCTCAGTGGTCGGCTGACCGGTGATATGCTGGATGCGGTGATCAAAAGATTGAATCTGGAGCAAACTGGTCGCGGTGACTATGCCGCCGATACTGATTTACGACTGGCAATTATCGGTATGCCCAATGTGGGAAAATCGTCATTGGCAAATGCGCTACTCCAGGATGAAAAGAGTATTGTCACCCCGATTGCGGGAACGACCCGGGATTCCATCGACTCAACCCTGAAATGGTACGGAAAATCAATTATTCTGACTGACACCGCCGGGCTGCGGAAAAAAGCTAAGATCAAGGATAGCATCGAGTATTACAGTACCATTCGTACCGAACGTGCCATCGCTAACAGTCAGGTCGCCTTAGTTCTGATTGATGCGGTCAAAGGTTTCAGTACCCATGACCGGGCGATTATCAGTCATGTAATTAAAAAAGGTCGCGGACTGGTCCTGCTGGTGAATAAATGGGATTTAGTCCAAAAAGATACTGACACACAGAAAAATTTCACTGCTGAAATTGCTTATCAATTCAAGGCGCTGGAACATTACTCGATCCTGTATATATCGGCCCTGTCCCATCAACGAGTGTCAAAAGTGTTGGAAGTGGCTGATCGAGTTTACCAGGTTTGGCAAAAGAAATACAGCACACGTGATTTGAATGAATTTTTGAAACAAGTTATGATTCGTCAAAGACCACCGGCTGTGCGCGGAAAGTTAATAGCATTGAAATACATCACTCAGGTGAATACCGGTCCTCCGGTTTTTGCAGTTTATTGTAATTATCCCAAACTGATTCCGGTGAATTACAGACGCTTTATAGAGAATCGTTTACGGGCGACTTTCGATCTGCAAGGTGTGCCGGTTAAGTTGTCGTTTCGAAAGAAATGATGATTGGCAAAGAGCAGAGAGCAGAGAGCGGAGAACCAGGAACAAGGGACAAGTGACAAGGGACAAGGAATTCAGAACTAAGAACAGAGAGCAAAAAGCCGCAGAGACGCAGAGCACACAGAGAAGTGATAAGAATAAAAAACCCAAAACTTAGAACCCAGAATAGAGCACTAAGAATTCAAAACTCAACATTCAAAATTCAACATTTTCTAAAGTGAGCAAAACACCCACCACCACAGCACGGATAACGCTGAAAGAGAAGCGATCGGAATTTATCGGGATTATCACACCCTGTGAGAGCCAGCAGGAATTCAGCGCTGAATTGAAAAAACTGAAGAAGGAATTCCACGATGCCAGTCACATTTGCTGGGCTTATCGCCTGCGTTTACCGGAAGGACTGGAAGAGCTGTATTCCGATGCCGGTGAGCCGGCCGGGTCGGCGGGACTACCGATGCTGAATGTTTTGCGCTCCGGTAAAATGGAAAATGCCTTAGTATTCGTAATCCGTTATTTCGGCGGTACCAAGCTCGGTAAGCGCGGCTTGATGGCAGCCTATGGTCAGGCAGCGGCAAAGGTTGTGGCGGCGGTTAAAACCAGCGTGTATGAGCACCGGGAGCGCTACCGGTTAGAATGCCCGTTAGATTACTATGGCGAGGTGCAACATGCCTTGAGCGGGGCGGGGGGACGCATCCTTGTGGACCGGTCGGAAGACCGGATTCTCTGGGAGACGGAAATTCCTTCCAAAGCCGTGAGCAGGTTGATTGTACAATTGCGGGATCTGACGCGGGGGGCGGCGCTTTTAAAAAGAGAGGAGCGAACATAACCAAACCAAGGAGGTTGGAAGGATGAGTAGAGGGATGGTCCGCTCCTCTAATGATGGTTACGTGCGATTGAATTGAAAGTTCCTTTTTGCATTGAGCAATTAACAGCAAAGGCTGCCAGCACACAGCGGGCAGTCGGAATAGCGAAAAATCGATTTTAAATAGGATTGAGATGAGAAAATTAAGTATTGGAATGCTATTATCAGGGCTGACAGTTTTGTTAATAACCTGTACAGCAGTGCCGGAACCGTTAGTTGTGGGCTTCTGGAATGTGGAGAACTTGTTTGATCTGGAGGATGATCCGGAGAAGCGTGATGAGGAATTTGCCCGGGGCGGACGGAAAAATATGACCCAGGCGATTCTGGACCAGAAGCTGGCGCATATGGCGGAAGTGCTGACCGATCTGAATGCCGATGTGGTGGGTCTGGCGGAAGTGGAAAACCGTAAGGTTTTGGAAATGCTGAATGCGGCTTATCCGCTGCGGAATTATTCGATTGTCCATTATAACTCCCCGGATGAAAGAGGCATTGATGTAGCTTTGCTATATGATGCCGGTCGACTAAAAGTACTCAGTTCCAATCCGGTTCGGGTTGAAATCGGGAATCCGACGCGGGATATCCTCCATGTAATCGGGAAATACGCCGGGCAGAAACTGCACATTTTTGTCAATCACTGGCCGTCGCACTGGGGCGGCACGGAAGAGACCTTTCCCCTGCGGGTGAAAACGGCGCGGATACTGCGCGCTCAGGTCGACAAGATTCTGAAAACGGATCCGGATGCGGAAATCCTGATCATGGGCGACCTGAACGATGCACCCACCGATCCATCGGTGCGGATGCATTTGGGCACGACATTTGACAACTTGGCCGTGCACGCTGCTAAAACCAAGCCGGCACTATTATGGAACCTGATGGAACCATATGAAGGCCGTGAAAACGGTACTACTTACAAATACCGGGGTGTTGACAAGAATATCGATCAGATAATTGTGAGCCCCGGGCTAACTGATGACAAGGGCTTACGGATCGTGGCTGGTTCCATCACTATTATCGATGCCCCTAAGTATCGCCAGCAGGAAGGCGATTACAAAGGTTATCCATTCCGCTTCTGGGCCGGAGATCGATTATTGGGGGGCTATTCCGATCATATGGCAATACGGGTGGCGCTGGAGCGGAAATAAAAAGAGTTGGTTTTCTAAAAACAAAGGCACCGAGGGCACTAAGGACACCAAGTTGAAAGAATTGTTTTACCACCAAGTCACCAAGGGCACTGAGAACACCAGGAACGATATCAGTTAGATGAGTTAAAAAAACCGCTGAAATTTCAAGCGGGGGAGGGCTCAAACTGCGTTAGGGTTGTGAGTGGCAGGAGGTATCCTCAATTTTGTGTAAACGGTCTTTTTCAGTCATTGTAAAACATCCTGTCTTCAAAGAGAATGGCAAAATGATTCATACAATAAACCAGCGTTTTTGACACACTTCAAAATCTCTTCAATTTAGCCTAACCCACCCTCGGGACAGTTTTCCCCAAAACCCATCCCAAAATCAAATTCCCAAAACCTATCCCAGTCAACCTTTTTGACAATAAAGAAAGGAGTGCCCACGCCGATCCGGTATGCCCGTGTATCCAAGGTTGATCTGAATCTTGATCTGCAATTTATGCTTTTCATATTACCACAATATGGAACACCACTACTCAATTATTCTGTCAAATAACTTTCAACTATACTTTCGCAGATAATTCCATCGCCAACCGCGACTCTGACTTTCCAATAGTATTGTTGGCTACCTCTTAGATTTTCTACAATTTAGCTATGTTCTTTCGTGGATGGTGAATAGGGTGATATTAACACTCATTAGAAGACGGAAATTGTAATTCTATCTGATTGAAAAACTCGGGCAATTTGTAGTAGGCGCTGCCTTCTCATTATTAGTCTATTTTTCAATTATACACTATTGCATTGATCTCTCTTTAATCCACCTACGCTCCGATTCATTGGAGCTACGATGGACGAGAAGGCGTGGTTTAATTCCCCGAGGCTTCCCCACCTACGCTCTGATAAGCTACGGTGGACAGGTCCTCGGAAAAAAGGGACCAGGGCTTGCCCTGGGGTTTAATACCGTTTATTCAATGGAGTGGTATTTACTAAACGCAATATGAGGGAATCGGGGCAAGATCCATGGTTCTTTCGCAAAAACTATAAAAAACTGTTGAGTGTGAAAGAGAATAGAAATAGCAAATCAATGCATGTAATATTGTTTGCATAAACCTGATAAATATGACATATTCTGCAAACGATATTACATGAAAAATGAAGCCAATAGACTACCTAAGAGAATTAAATAATCGTGGTATTTGGTGTTTTACTTTCGCAGAAGCGCAAATGAGCTTAGGAAAGAACACCAGTGCTTCAATCAGGAAATTACGTAAGGAGAACCGGATAATTGATCCGGCACGAGGATTCTATGTAATCATTCCTGAAGAAATGAGCCTTACAGGCCGATTACCAGCAGAACGCTTCATAGATGAATTAATGCTGTTTTATAAGGTACCCTATTATATAGGATTATTGACCGCCGCGTCTTTTTACGGATCTGCTCATCAGAGCCCTCAAGTCTTTCAAGTAATTACCAATCCTTCCAAAAGATCAATTCAGACTGTGCAGAATAAGATCGTGTTTTATCGGAAGCAGAACTTGGGATTAACGCCAACCAAAAAGAGGAAGACGCTAACTGGTTATATTAAGATTTCTACCGTAGAGGCCACATTTTTTGATATGCTACGATTCAACCGCAGCATTGGTGGTTTCGCTCATATCATAATAGTTACATCTGAATTGGTCGAACGGTTTACTATCGCTGGTTTAAAGGAAGCCGCCTTAACCTTTCCGGTACCCATTGTTCAACGGGGTGGGTATTTGCTTGAGCTAATTGGTTATGCTAAGGGAGCTACCGTACTAGAAAACCACATTAGAGATTTAAATCCCATCTATGCCTATTTAGATCCATCCGGAAACAAGGCCAGAGAACCGAAGCATGAACGCTGGAAGCTGATAGTAAATGATAAACTGGATTATTTAGAGTGATTCCCCAAGCATACATAACGGAATGGCAGAATGTTGCTCCCTGGCAACGTGATGTTCAGATTGAACAAGATTTAATAATGAGCAGGATGATAGTTGAATTCTACAGGGATCAATATTTACGCGACCAGGTTTTATTTAGAGGTGGAACAGCGTTGTATAAATTATTCTTTAAAAAACCTCTTCGTTACTCAGAGGATTTAGATTTTGTCCAGAGAAATCCCGGGCCAATAAAACCAATTGTAAAAGCTATTCAAAACCTAATAAATCCATGGATAGGGAAAAGCAACACTGAGCAAAGGAAAGATGGTTTTAGAATTTATTATCGTTTTCAGGCTGAATCAGATCCGGAACAAACAGCCAAGATTAAAGTGGAAATCAATACGCGCGAGCATTTTACTGTATTTCCTGAGGAGGAGATCAATTATAGCGTAGATTCTCAGTGGTATAAGGGTAATAGTGTAATCAAGACTTACCACATTGACGAACTGGCTGGAACAAAGCTAAGAGCTCTTTACCAACGGAAAAAAGGTAGAGATTTATTTGATCTGCAGGAATTGATAAAAAGGAGGATGATAACCCCAAAACGAGTTATTAAGGCTTTCCAGGCATATTTGGATCATCAAGATTTATCGATAAGTCAAAAAGAATTTCTTACAAATCTTAGAGAAAAAATATCTGATGATATATTCATTCATGACATTGACATTTTTTTACTTCCAACCACTAGTGTCCCGTTAAAGCTCGAATAATTTCAGTTGGTTAGAAGGACACCCATTTAAATTTTGGGATTTTGATTCCATAAGTAACAGATAAATAG